>JAQIDF010000325.1 GCA_027858145.1 Prolixibacteraceae bacterium
CGGCCGTGTCCAGAAAATCACCCAGTAACTTTCGCAACGGCGATGTGTTGAAAGGCACAAAATTCTCACGAAAATAAATACTCGACGTTGTTACCGGGAACAACACCTCTTTCTTAAAATATTCGTTCCAGTCCAACGGATCTTTGTCCCTAAAACAAGCGTTAATAGCGCTAATATTCAGTGCCCCCGAACTAAACCCCGCCAGCATCGTGCTTTCGGGCTTGATTTCAAGGCCTTTTTTCTCGATAAGCTTATCAACAATAGCCACTTCCTGCGAAATTCGGGCAGCCGCTCCGGTCAATAACAGCGCATTCTTCATAGGGATCGTTACATTTTAAATTTGCCCTAAATTAAATAAAAATGCACAAAACGCAGGTGCATTTAAGGTAAAATACTTTTTTGGCGGGCTCATCGGCCTTTGGCTTCAAGCTGCCTTGTTGCCCCCGTGTTTCGCAAGCCCATGCAGGGAGCTTCCCCTGGTCGCTCCTGCATGGGCAGCTCAACATCGGGTGCACCATCGGCAGGCTTTCCGCCTTCGTCCGGCCCGGAGCCGGTGGTGTTATTAAACTTTAACTTTTATTTTTCAATTCTGAACACCTTAAACGAATGTGGGGCCAGGGTTGTTTGGTAGCCATATTGCCCGGCTATTCTAACTTTACCCCAATGCATTTCCGCAGGTTTAATGTTTTCTTTCAGCGATTTGCCGGTATCAACATCAACAAGTTTATTCGGTTTTTCTTTGAGCATCATTTCCACATCCACTACGTTGTTGTTAAACGAGTGTAAAACAACCGTGTTATTGTCATACAAAAACATCGATACATTTGCAGGGCCGTTAAGAGTAATCCCCAATGCTTCACGACAAAGGGTTTCTCTTATTTTGTTGAGAACCGGCTCGGGAAGATTATACAAATCAGCAAAGTTTTCAGGTATAACCAGCAAGTATAGCGTGGCATTAGCAAATGTTCCGCGATGCAACAAGGGCCATCCCAGTCCGCCATCCATACCCGAAATCATCTCCCACGAGTCGTTGGTAAAGTATTGTATTTGAGGTATCAGCATTGGCGTGTCGCTTTCAACAAATTCCCGACCCAGTAAGAAATCGGTAATCATCGATTTCCGGTCGGTATATTCAAGGTTAACAATCTTTCTGATGCCTCTGTCTTGCAAAGCCCTCAGTAACCCCGATGTAATCATTACATCTTTACCGTTAAGCAACCTTTGTTCAATTTTCTCAACAATTTTCGGGTCTTTCTTAGCTTGCTCTGTCAGCAATATCATGTCATCATTTTCCGGAAATACAGGAACAATGTCCATGGGCAAGCCAATCATACCCAGATAGTTTTGAAGGAAATATTCACCGTTCGAATGGAACGGTTTGTATGTTTTAATGCCATAGGGTTTGCCCAGTTCACCGGCAATTTCGTCAATAATTTCCAGAGCCTGCGATGCTGTTTTGGCCATGGTTTCGCCTTCGTTTACCGGCAAAAAACTCTCGTAATCAAAACTTGTGGATTGGTTTTTCCATTCGGGTTGCCATTCATCACGTAAGGGGTATAGCATTTGACGGTAGTCAAACAATGTCATTTCCGGGGCTTTCGAAAAAATAGTAAGCCAAAGTTGCTCAGCATAACGGTCGTAAAAACGCATGCCGCCTGTGTCAACCCATCCGCCACCGTTTCCTCCGGGTTTCAGGTTGTTGTAGTAACGAAAAACGAGGTAACTCAGGTAGGGTTGCAAATGCTGATTACTGAAGACAGCATCGCGTGTTTCAGTGCCGGTGTACAAGCCATCGAAAATTGCCGGCTCGGTTTCGAGGTTAAAACCCAACTCGTGAAAATGTTCGTACCAGTTTGGATATTTAATAATCACTTTCACATCAGGGTTTACTTCTTTTGCGGGGCCGATTATGAGGTTTTTCGAGGCCTCGGTCATTAGCTCCAGGCGATATTCGCTCCAGCTTTTGTCTCCTTTTGCTTCAACACATTTCTCACATTTACAACTGGTAAAAAAGAAATCATCCAGAATTACTTCATCAAAAAATGATGCTGTGTATTCCATAATTTCTTGTACTTTTTTCCTGTGGTCGGGTTTGGTGTAGCAATACGTTTCAAAGTCGTTGCTTTCATTTATGGTGTAGGTAATTCCGCCCTGCACTTCAATTCCGCGTTCTTCAAAAAATGCAATAGCTTTTTTCATTGTTGCTTCGTCAACAATTTGTTTGTCGCGGTGTGTTTCGAGATAAATTTTATCGACATCAAGTTGCGAAGAAATAGTTTTCCATGTTGATGCGAGCCATTCGGGGTCTTCCATTTTTTGAACTTCATATGCACGGGTGTAAACCGATACCTCAAAATTATTATACTTGTTTTGTGCTTTCAGTTGTGGTACAAGAAGAATTACCAACAACAACAGTGTAGTTGAATGTAAAATTTTCATAAAAAGTGGTTAATTAGTTAGATTTTCGATTATGGGCCGTTGTCGTTTCATATCGAAACAGATATGGCTTCATTATCAGCTACTAAAGTAATAAAAAGTTTAATAAACTAATCACGAATTTAAATTCGTGCATTAGTGACATTTATAAATTATGGGTAACTGTGTTAGTAAGTGACTATATTTGTAGAATATTATCTTCTCTTTTTGACAGGTGTTTCCTGTTTTATTAATGGTAAAAGATTATTATATTTACATATACTGTTTTTTGAACTTTTTTAAAAATAAGACACACATGTTTTCATTCAAATCTGCAAATCCAAACCGCCTGCTGATCAGGGGGATTTTTTCAATAATTGTTGGTGGTATCATTGTGGCTGTTCCCGATTTAACAATGAATATGGTTATGCGTGGACTAGGCTTGTTATTGGTCATCGACGGTGCAGTAGCCTTTATTCTAAGCTATTCACAACGCGATAAGCGTCCGCCAAACCCGTGGGCGTTAATGCCACGCGGCACACTTGCTGCCATTATTGGTGCAATTTTGTTGATATTTCCCGGTTTCCTTGTAAATATCTTTGTGTTTGTTCTTGGAGTAATTCTATTTATGGCAGGTTTTTCACTGCTCACCACTCAACTCAGCAGTCGTAATGTTGGTGTATCGTGGATTATGATTTTGATTTCAGTTTTAGCGCTGGTGTCTGGCGTGGTAATTATTGCCAAACCCTTTGAAAGTACGCAGGCCATTCTCATCTTTTTTGGGGTTATCATCTTATTATATGGTATTGGCGAAATTGTTTGGTCGTTTAAGCTTCGGAAAATGAAAAAAGAAGTAGAAAAGACCAATCCACCACCTACCGTAGATGCTGATTTTGAAGAGTTGGAATAACAAACCTTGACGGTGCATTGGTATATCAGCAGCCCGATATTGTTGAGGTGCTGGCCATGCAGGGACTTTTGCTGGCGGGTATTGTAATGTTGTTTTTCAATATTAGGACAACACAGGATAATACCGTTTATAATTTCTCTGTTGCAGGTTGCAATTTTGCCCGTACACCTAAACGAAAAGCATTGACTATTATTGGGGCGATAACGGGTACATTGCTTGCTGTATTTGGATTTTACGATTGGCTTGTACCTTATCTGAATTTTTTGGGAACATTTATACCACCAGTTGGTGGAATTATCATGGCCGACTTTTTTTATAAACACCGCGGCAGATATCCAAAATTAGAATCTACGAAAATCAGGTCTTTTAACATTGCCGGAATATTGGGTTATATTATCGGGGTAGTCATAGCCATTTA
>JAQIDF010000327.1 GCA_027858145.1 Prolixibacteraceae bacterium
TATGAGTATAGTGAGCTAATAGGGCAAAACACACGAATTTTCAGTTCGGGGAATACAACAAAAGAAGAATATAAAAATTTATGGGAAACTATTGAATCGGGGAAAACCTGGAAAGGTGAGTTTTTGAATAAAAAGAAAAATGAGGACGTGTACTGGGAAGATGCCATTATTTCTCCCTTAAAAAACAAAGAGGGTGAAATTATTAACTACATGGCCATTAAACAGGACATCACCAAACTGAAGGAAGCAACGAACCAAATTGTAAGCAAGAATCAAAAACTGAACGAACTTAATGCAACAAAAGATAAGTTCTTTTCTATTATTTCGCACGATTTACGAAGTCCATTATCATCTATTTTAAACTTGACGGATTTGATGACTGATGAAACGTACAATTTTTCTGAAGACGATATTAAATCTTTTTCACAATCGTTACATAAAACAGCTAATTCAACATACAAACTACTGGAGAATTTGCTGGAATGGTCGAGGCTGCAACGTGGAACCATACATTTTAACCCGGAAAAGATTGCAATTTTAGATTTTTTCAATTCTTGCGATCCTTCCGTATTTGAAAAGGCAAAGAACAAGAACGTTAAATTAGATATGAAATATAATGAAGACCTGATTGTTTTTGCCGATGAAAACATGTTGCGTACAATTATGCGTAACGTATTATCCAATGCAATTAAGTTTACCAAACCAAAGGGCAAAGTGTTAACTGAAGTAAGTAAAACAAAACAAGGAAAAGTGCTCTTTACTGTTAAGGACAGTGGTATTGGTATGCCTCCTGAAATGACTAGCAAGCTTTTTGATGTTGCCGAAAATGTTAGTCGCCCCGGAACTGATGACGAGCCAAGTTCAGGCCTGGGACTTATCTTGTGCAAAGAATTTGTCGATAAACATGGTGGTAATATTTGGGTTGAAAGTGAAGAAGGAAAAGGTAGTACGTTTTATTTTACGATATAAGCTTATTCTGTATACGTTTCCCTGAAATCGTTGCTCAACACCCTGAATTCAGTACGCCGGTTTATAGCTTTGGCTATCTCTTGCTGTTCTTCGGTTTCCAGCTTCATAATAAACGCTTCGGTAAGTTCATCTCCTGCTTCAAGAAAATCGTATTGTTTGGCAATTTTACGGGTAACCGTTTTGGGCCAGGTTTCGCCATATCCTTTTGCCACCAATCGTTTAGGGTTTATTCCGCGTTGAATAAGATAATTAACCACACCTTGTGCCCGTCGTTGCGACAATTCGGAGTTGTACATTACCGAACCAATATGGTCGGTGTGCGACATGATCTCAATAACGGTAGTTGGGTTTATATTCAACAGGTTAATTAAACTATCGAGTGCTTTCTCTGCTTGCGGAAGCAGTTCGGCTTTACCAAATTCGTAATTGATATTTTCTACTTTAATTGGAACATCGGTAGGCGTTAAATTAAGGCGAATATCGAATGTTTTGCTGTCGGGCAGGTTCTGTGTCGATATGATTTGTTTGGCATTGAGGTATCCTTCTTTGAACGCAGCAAAAATGTATTCGGTTTCGGGGTTCATGCGGTATTGAAATTCCCCGTCCTGAGATTGTACTTTCAGCATGGTACCATCGGTTCCGATGATGCGCATATACGCATCTTCAACCCGGGTTTCGGTTTCGGAATTTACGATTTCACCCTCGGTTCTGAAAATTTTAGGCGGAAGGATAAATGAGTACAAATCGTCGCCAATTGAGCCTTTCCTGTTGCTGGCAAACATTCCCTGATCGCGCCCGGGAATAAAAGTGATACTAAAATCGTCGCCGGTTGAATTTATGGGGGTTTTCATGTTTTCAATTTCCCACTCTTTGGTTTCATCGTTAAGTACGGCTTTATAAATATCGAGTCCTCCCATTCCTATGTGATAATCCGAAGAGAAATACAATTCACCATTATCACGTATAAACGGGAACATCTCGTCGCCGGGTGTATTTATTTGAGGCCCCATGTTTTCGGGTTCACTCCATGTCGACGACATTTTTTCAACCTTCCAGATATCTTTACCCCCGTAACCACCATCCATGTCTGATACGAAGTAGATAGTGATACCGTTGTTCGAAATTGACGGGTGGGCAGCAATCAGGCTGTCGGGCATAAGTCCCATTTTTTCAGACTCCGACCATGTATCTTTACTTCTGGTGGCCGTGTAAATGGCTGCACCACTTGTGCTTTCTTTATCAAATTCGCAACGGGTAAAGTACATTGTGGTTCCGTCCGACGAAAATGAGGCGGCACCTTCTTCATCGCCGGTATTGATAATCATATCCTCTTCAATGAGTTTTGGATGTTCCCAGCGCTGTTTTTGCACATCAAAATTAGACCGGAAAAGGTCGGTTTTTTTTTCGCCGGTAATGGCGCTTTTCTTACGTCCCTGCGCTGCATCGCGCGATGAGGTGAAAATAACACTGTTGTCGAGACCGCCCACAAACCATGGTGAAAAATCGGCCTGGCGCGAGTTTAACATTTGTTCGCGGTTTATTTCATAGCGTGAAGGGATTTCCTGCCATGCGGGCGTAAGTTTGCATGATTCAAGCCCGTTCATGGCTGCAACGTTGTTTGGAAACGAATCAAGAAACATTTCGTAATACTCAATCGCGTCCTCGTATTTTTCTTCGTAACGTAATGCATGAGCCATTTTGAGGGTGAGCGAACTGTCGGGGTATTCGCTTCGCAACAAATTACGTATGCGCATTCCGGCACGGCGGTAATCATCGATATGCCAGTATGCGTTGGCCATGTAATAATCGTACTCGGTACGTTTCTCACGGCTTTTTTCTTTTCGGTATGCTTTCATGAAATTATCAATGGCGTTGGTATATTCACCAATTTCGTATGCTTCTTTTCCGTTTTTAGCAAAACGTGAAGCCGAGCATCCCGACAAGATGAGAATAATTATTCCGAAAGAAATATAGTTTATTAGCTTTTGCTGCATGTTTCAAATATTCAAACCAGGGGTTAAATGTAAAGAATTTCGGCGAATTGCCGAAAGTTGTGTTTGGGCATAAACCATAAAACATTTAACGGATTTGTAAATTGTGATAAAACCGGATTAAACGTGTGTTTATTTAGTGCTTAATACCTTGTTTGATCATTTTATTTTGAATAACGTAAAAGATTGGTGTTCGGTATGTATAATATAAAAAAAGAACCACCTGCAAAAGCGCAGGCAGTTCTTCTTAGTAGAGATTATATTTGAAATGGTTTGATTAATGGTTAAACAGCATTTCGCGGTATTTAGGCAATGGCCACAATTCATCGTCAACAATAAGTTCGAGCTTATCGATGTGGCAACGGATTTCCTCGAGGTAAGGGCGAACGTTTTTGTCATAAGCATAAGCCAATTCAGTAGGATCTTCAATCTTATTCGCTTCTTTACGGGCTTCAATCATGTCATTTACCTTGTTCTTAATGTTGGTAATATGATCAGATATTTCTCTGATGATTTCAATCCGGTTTCCGGCCAGAGATTTAAACTCATCGCCAAAAACTTCTTTAAGTCCCTGTACGTTCTCTACCAATTGTGTTTGGTACTTAACGGCAGTTGGAACAATGTGATTGATTGCCAAATCACCCAGAACACGAGCTTCAATCTGAATTTTCTTCATGAATTTTTCGTATTCTACCTCTACGCGGCCTTCAAGCTCTTTTTCGGTGAAAATTCCTACGTCGGTGAAAAGTTTCTTTGAAGAATCGTTAAGGTAACCTTTAAGCGATTCAGGAACGCTGGTTATGTTTGTTAAACCGCGCTTTTTAGCTTCTTCAAGCCACTCATCGCTGTATCCGTTGCCATCAAAACGGATGGGTTTACATATTTTGATGTATTTTTTCAGTACCTGGAAGATTGCTTCATCCTTTTTAATACCATCGGCAATCAGGGCATCAACATCTTGTTTAAACTCGCTAAGTTGTTTTGCAACGGCAGTGTTTAGTGCGATCATTGATGAGGCACAATTTGCACTTGAACCAACAGCACGGAACTCGAAACGGTTACCGGTAAAGGCAAACGGTGATGTGCGGTTACGGTCGGTGTTATCAAGTAATATTTCCGGAATGCGGCCGATATTTAATTTCAGCGACGTTTTTTCTTCGGGCGTCATTTTCTTTTCGGTAACATTTTGTTCGATAAGGTCGAGCATTTTGTTAACTTCTGTTCCGAGGAAAGCCGAAATAATTGCCGGTGGGGCTTCGTTTGCACCTAAGCGGTGTGAGTTTGAAGCAGTAAGGATGCTGGCACGCAGTAAGTCCTGATTTTTGTAAACAGCCATTAAGGTATTTACAACAAAAGTAAGGAACTGCATGTTGCTTTTCGGGTTTTTACCCGGTGCATATAATACAACACCAGTATTGGTTGATAATGACCAGTTATTGTGTTTACCTGAACCGTTGATGCCGGCAAATGGTTTTTCGTGCATCAGGCAACGAAAACCATGGCGGCGTGCTATACGGTTCAGCAAGTCCATGGTAAGCTGGTTGTGGTCGTTGGCCAGGTTACATTCTTCGTATATTGGAGCAAACTCAAACTGGTTTGGTGCAACCTCGTTGTGACGGGTTTTTATAGGAATACCCAGTTTGTATGCTTCATTCTCAAGATCCATCATAAACTTGGTAACCCGCTCGGGTATTGAACCAAAGTAATGGTCGTCGAGCTGCTGATCTTTCGATGATGAGTGTCCCATCAATGTACGACCAGTAAGCGACAAGTCAGGACGAGCCAGGTAAAGTGCTTCGTCAATCAGGAAATATTCTTGTTCCCAGCCCAGGTTAGCCCATACTTTTGTAACATTTTTATCGAAATACTGGCATACACCTACAGCTGCTTTATCAACAGCAGCGAGTGATTTTAGCAATGGAGCTTTATAGTCGAGTGCCTCCCCGGTATATGAAATAAAGATGGTAGGGATACAAAGTGTAGTTCCAACAATAAAAGCAGGAGATGAAACGTCCCAGGCAGTATAACCACGTGCTTCAAAAGTCTGGCGTAATCCTCCGTTAGGGAATGATGATGCGTCAGGTTCTTGCTGGGCAAGTAATTTTCCTGAGAAAGCTTCAACCACGCCACCAAGCTCGTTATGGTCGATAAATGCATCGTGTTTCTCAGCGGTTCCGTCGGTTAACGGCTGAAACCAGTGTGTGTAGTGTGTGGCTCCGTTTTCAAGTGCCCAGGCTTTCATGCCGGTTGCTACACCATCGGCAATTTTACGGTCGATAGTGGTTCCATTATCCATCGCGTCGCTAACGGCTTTGTATGATTCTTTAGACAGATATTTTTTCATTTTTGCACGGCCAAATACTAACGAACCGTAATAATCGGACGTTAAATCGGCTTCTCTTTTCACGTCGAGAGGTTTTCTCTCAAGTAGCTTTTCAAAAGCTGCTAATCGAAATGTTGCCATAATAATTTGTTTTAATTCCGTTAATCAATTTATTTTTTCTGTATTTAATAATGTGCGACATTTAGTTTGTAAAAATCGTTTTGCGAAAACAAAAAAGTAAAGAAAATGTCGAAACGTTTACAAAAATATATTTTGAAACCATATAACAATGTTTTTTTGTTATATTTTATGTGTTTTTTGTAAAAAAACGCTTTTATTAACAAATAATTCACAAAAAACACTAAAAAATCAATGATAAGTCGATAAAATTAGGGATGATCGATTCATTTTTGAATTTATGTTTCATTTTTACCCCGTTTGTTAAAGGGGGGTCAGTGATTTTAATGTATTCTTCGATTGTTTCTTTGTCAAATTCAGGATGAAATTGTACACCATATATTTTACCAACTTTGAATGATTCAATACCGCCGGCTTCGTTTTTTGCCAGGCTTATGGATTCAGGAGGGGTTTTGGTTACATAATACTGGTGCGATTTATATGAAACAAAATCATTTTTGATATTTTTATATAAAGGATCTTCAACACCTGCCGGTGTAAGTGTGATTTTTTCACATCCAATATTGATTCCTTTATTGGATTTTTCAACTTTTCCGCCTAACGCCTCGGCGATGATTTGATGCCCAAAACATAATCCCAGAACCGGGATGTTGCTGTATCGGGCTGTTATAATCCAGTCTTTAAGTTGTTTTATCCATTGATGATTATCATCAACATTACTGTGTGAACCTGTAATAATAGCAGCAATGTATTCACCCGGGTGCATTGGTTTTTGCCCTTTGTGTATTTCATATACCTTAAAAACCTTGCGTGGCAGGTTTAAGCGATTGATTATCATTTCGTCAAAATCACCGCTGGCAGCTTTAACTGAATCGTAAGTTTCGCCGCATTTAATAATGAGAATGTTTTTCATGGCAAAATAATTTATATTTTCCAACGCCCCCTTTTTAATGCAGGGTTGCAACCACAAAAGAACTAAAAAAATATTTAAAACCCATAAAAAACAAGTGTAAAGTTAGATAAAAGGACAATAAATAACAATTACACCCCAAAAAACATGAGGACGCAGGGAGCTCCTTATTATAAACAATTGAATCTACATTCATATTTTGGGGGATCAAATTAAGATTAGGGTGGATGAATTTATTTTTATAATTTCAATAGATCGTTAGATTTTAGACATGAGACAATAGACTTGCTAAAACTTAACTACAAACGAATGATGAAATAAACACGAATTAAATTCCGATTGCTATCGGAATAATATTCGAGCATTCGTGGCAATTTTTTCGATGCATACAGCTTAATTTTGCTTCCATAGTGTTATGGATGAAACTAGCATGATCAGCTAGCTGAATACCACATATGATTACCCCTGTGTATTGGGGGTGAGTTCCCTTGAAACAATCGGGTAAGCTATGAACCACTTTTGAAAATTATAACGAATGGATAAGATTATTATGTGTCCACCCCAATTATGAAGTGATACCGTACACCTAAACGAAAAGCATTGACTATTATTGGGGCGATAACGGGTACATTGCTTGCTATATTTGGATTTTACGATTGGCTTGTACCTTATCAGAATTTTTTGGGAACATTTATACCACCAGTTGGTGGAATTATTATGGCCGACTTTTTTTATAAACACCGCGGCAGATATCCAAAATTAGAATCTACGAAAATCAGGTCTTTTAACATTGCCGGAATATTGGGTTATATTATCGGGGTAGTCATAGCCATTTA
>JAQIDF010000337.1 GCA_027858145.1 Prolixibacteraceae bacterium
CCCGACATTGCACAAACTTTTGCAGTAATGTGCGTGTGCAAAGGCATCCCGTTTCACTTTAGCGGCCTCGAAACCCTCAAAATAAAAGAAACCGACCGCATACAAGCGCTCATCACCGAACTCGAAAAACTGGGTGCCGAGCTTACAGAACCTGCTCACGGCGAACTGGCATGGAACGGTAACCTTGATGAAGCATTGTTTGAAAGCACTGTTGAAATTGACACTTACCACGATCACCGCATGGCACTGGCCTTTGCCCCTGTAGCACTGACTAATAACCACATAAAAATTAACGACCCTATGGTGGTGACAAAATCGTACCCCGGATTTTGGAGCGATTTAAAAAATGCAGGATTTAAAGTGGCTGAAAACGCATAAGTATAATGGAAACAGTAATTCTTTTCGGGGTTTTTGCTCCTTCACGGTCCGTTTTTATGGCTGTATGTAAAATCATTAACCAGCTAATACTTTTCGTTAAAACCCAAATATTTGATTCATCTTTTTTAGCTGACATTTATGAATTAATTTCTTAAAAATTGTTATCACCTTTAGTCCTTTCTTGTATTATTGTTATTTTAGCCTGAAATTCAAAAAAAGGCACAACAGTGAAAAAAATAATTTTTATCATAGCAGCCGTTTTGGCATTATATTCTTGCTCAGACGATAATTTTAAAATAGAAGGAACCATCACGAATGCCCAAACCTCGATGATATACCTCGAAAAACTGGGCATTGACAGGACAACCCCGATTGATTCTTCTGAAATCAACAAAAAGGGGCAGTTCAAACTCAGTGGCTCGGTGAGTTATCCTACTTTCTTCCTGTTAAAGTTAAACGATCAAAAATTTGTAACCTTACTCATCGATTCACTTGAGGAAATTACATTTTCGGCCGATTATGTAAACTTCTCAAACGATTATCTTGTTAAAGGATCATTTGGCTCGAAAAAAGTAAAACAGCTAAACGACAAGTTGTCGAAAACAAACACATCGATTGACTCCATCAGATCACTCATGTCGCTTAGCACAGCCAATAAAGACTACCAGAAACAAGAAAAAGAGTGGGGCAGGGAAATTGCATCCATCTACGAAGATCAACAAGAATTCTCAAAGATATTTATCGAAGAAAACCCATTCTCGATGGCATCGGTACTTGCCATATATCAGAAATTCAACAATGGCAATTACGTTATGCAAGACCTGCAAACACTTAAAATGGCGGCCTCGGCTTTGCATTCTATGTATCCAAAATCGGTTCATGCGCAATCGCTGTACCGCGATACCGAAAAACTTATACGCGACATCAAGGCGCAAGAGATGAACGAATTTGTTGATAAATACGGCACAAACTCGCCCGAAATAACTCTTCCCAACCCTAATGGAAAAGAAATTGCATTGAGTTCATTACGTGGCAAAACTGTTCTTGTTCATTTTTGGTCGGCAGCCGACCGTACCAGCCGCATAATAAATCAAGTTCTGAAAGACAACTACCAGAAATTTAAATCAAAAGGGTTTGATATTTACCAGATAAGTGTAGATGAAAACCGTGAAGCATGGGAAAATGCCATTAAACAGGATGGCCTTACCTGGATCAATGTTGGTGACATGAATGGCAGCCTTTCGGCAGTAAACAGTTACAATATTACCTCAATCCCATCAAACTTCCTTTTGGATGAAGAGGGTAACATTATCGGACGTGATTTAAAAGGGCCGGCTTTACATCGAAAACTCAACGAAATTTTGAACTAATAATAACAATATTCGACACTTTTTATAGAGTTTACACGATGTGCGCATTATTTTTGCCCGTGTTGTATGTTTTTTCATAAATTGCACGCGTTTTTAAAAAATGCAGACTTTTAATTGCCAAAAGATAAAACATATTTCATTTCGGATGTCCACCTTGGAGCCCCGGCATTAAACAACAATCGTGAACGTGAACGGTTGTTTGTTCAATGGCTGGATAATGCAGCAAAAGACGCTGCGGCGATTTACCTCCTTGGCGACATCTTTGATTTTTGGTACGAATATAAAAAAGTAGCACCCCGTGGTTTTGTTCGCACTTTAGGTAAAATTGCAGAATTAACCGACAAAGGGATACCCGTTTATTTTTTTACCGGAAATCATGATATCTGGGTATACGATTATTTACCATCTGAAACAGGGGTTACGGTTTGCCGTGAACCTTTTGTTACAACCATTGAAGGGAAAAAGTTTTTCCTCGGGCATGGCGATGGTTTAGACCCGAAAGAAAAAGGCTATCTGGCACTTAAACGTTTTTTTACCAGTAAAACAGCTCAGTTTTTGTATTCACGCCTTCATCCAAACTTTGCATTTTGGATTGGCCACAAATGGGCAAAACACAGCCGACTTGCAAAAGGCACTGAACCTGAGATTAGTAAAGGGCCTGATTTTGAGACATGCGCCGCCTTTGCCAAACAATATCTCAAAAAAGAG
This sequence comes from Prolixibacteraceae bacterium, assembly GCA_027858145.1. GTDB lineage: Bacteria > Bacteroidota > Bacteroidia > Bacteroidales > Prolixibacteraceae > Roseimarinus. The sequence goes on from JAQIDF010000337.1 coordinate 2,457, forward strand.
CATATTGACTATTTTTTATTTGGCCATCGCCATGTTATGATGGATGAACAAATGAATGAAAAATCACGTTTGTTGATACTGGGAGAATGGATAAACTATTTTTCATACGCCGTTTTTGACGGGAAAGAGTTAAAATTAAAACAATACGATAAAAATTTGTGATTAAAGCATTATGAGTAAAGAGATTTACACTGTTATTACTGGATCGGGAAGTTACATCCCTGAGGTTGTTCTTAAAAATGAAGATTTTCTGAATCACGAATTTTATGAACCCAAATCCAATGAGCTTATTGATAAGCCAAACAAAGAGATTATTGACAAATTTGAGGAAATAACGAACATAAACGAGCGCAGATGGGCAGCTGAAGATCAGATGACCTCCGACCTTGGAGCATTAGCAGCAAAAGATGCGCTTGAACAAAGTAATGTTGACCCTGAATCTCTTGATTTTATAATTGTAGGCCACAATTTTGGAGACATAGAATCGGACAACAACAGAACATTGATAATGCCCAGTATTGCGGCTCGCGTAAAACAAAAAATGAAGCTAAAAAAGCCATCCATCGTAGCTTTTGATGTAGTTGCCGGATGCCCCGGTTGGGTGCAGTCATTAATTGTTGCCAATGCATTCATAAAATCGGGAACATACAAACGGGGAATGGTAATTGGAGCCGATGTCAACTCAAGAGTTGGCGACCCTTACGACCGCGACTGTATGATTTTTGCCGATGGAGCCGGTGCTGTTATTGTTGAAGGCAAGGAAAGCGAAACACCTGTTGGCTTCCTCTCACACTCCGAACGTACCGATACCTATGATTGGACGGAAATTCTGGTCATGGGACCATCCCTCAACCCTAACCATGACCAAAATGACAGGTACATCCGTATGCAGGGACCTAAAGTATATGTTTATGCACTGCAGAATGTACCGGGAGTGGCTAAAGATGCCCTCGACAAAGCCGGTCTCCACCTTTCGGAAATTAAAAAGGTGCTCATACATCAGGCTAACGAAAAGATGGACGAAGCAATATGCATGAGGTTAATGAAACTTTACAAGTTAAAGGGCGACGTTAAAGACATCATGCCTATGACCATCAGTAAACTGGGGAATACATCGGCTGCAACCATACCTACCATGTACGACATGATTAAGAAAAACAAGATGAACGGCCACAAGATAAACAGTGGTGACAACATCATCTTTACATCAGTAGGTGCCGGCATGAATATTAATGCAGTAATTTATCGCGAACCTTAAATCTAATAGATTGTTAGATTTAAGATATGAGACTTTAAAGGTGGCACCAAACGGCGTCACCTTTTTTTAAGTACTAAAAATCGTGCTGTGTTTCGTGTCTTTTGTTCTAAATACACATTCCGGTGATCAATTTCAGCCTCAATCGCTTCGGGTGTGTAATGCCTGATCGTGATTAGCTCAAGGCCATCGTTATACCTGACTTCAAAACTCTCGGCAAGCCGTTCTACAAGCTGCAATACCCCGTGCTCTGGTATATCAGTCGAAATTGACAGGTTCAAAGCCGATTGCTGAATCATGTTAATTTTCATTCTCAACTCACTAAAAGCGGCAAAAATCCATGCCATGCTTTCTTCATTCATGAAAGAAAAGTCGGGTTGAGATATGGTAATCAACACCTGCCTTGTCTTCATAATATACACCGGTATTTGCTTTCCGGGTTTTTCTGATTCATCGGACCCGATTATAGTTCCTTTCGCATCGGGCTTCAAAAACGAACGAACATGAAGCGGTATACCTGAATTTTCGAGCGGCTTGATAGTTTTTGGGTGAATTACTTTCGCACCGAAAAACGTAAGCTCAACAGCCTCGCGGTATGTCATTGAAGCAATTTTCCGGGGGTGCTCGAAATACTGCGGATCGGCATTTAAAATACCGGGGACATCTTTCCATACAACCACTTGTTCTGCTTCCAAAACATGACCCAGAATAGCGGCCGTGTAATCCGACCCTTCACGACCCAGTGTGGTTGTTAAATCGGATGTAGTTGCACCAATAAATCCCTGGGTTATATAAAGCCTTTCATCTTTAAAATTTAATGTTTCCGGGATAAGTTTTCCAGATAACTCCCAATCGACATTGGCTTCCCGCCAGTTGTCATCCGTTCGCAATAAGAAACGAATATCAATCCACTTGTTTGATATCTCTTCTTTATTCAGATAATAACTAATTATAGTTGTTGAAAGAATTTCACCATAGCTCACCAACTGGTCATATTCAAAATCAAAATTCAACGATGGCATCCGGCTAAGCCTGTCTTCAATCTTAAAGAACAGAGCATCGATAACCGGATATATTTCATCATTGGATTCAAAAAGCCCATCAATTATCTGATTGTGGAAATTTTTAATCAGGTTGAATTTATCCCATTTCAACGCATCGCCCTTAAAATAAGCTTTTACCAAATCTTCAAACGCATTGGTCATTTTCCCCATTGCCGAAACCACAACCACCAGCTTGTCGTCGTATCCCGAAATAATTGAGGCCATATTTTTTAAGCTTTTGGCATCTTTTACCGATGCTCCACCAAATTTGAATACCTGCATATTGTATTGTTTTAGTATGTGCGAAAGATAATTACATTATTAAAATATACATTGACAAAATTCAGGTTATGCAATTTTTTGATCTTAAAACACCCTCTAGAACTGCTAAAACTATTTGTATATTTGCATTCATAAACAATACAATAATGGCACAAAAAATAAACCGTGATATCAGAAATAACCTTGTAGAAGTTGGCTTCGTTAAAAAATCGCAGGGCGTACAGGGAGGCATAATGGTCGTTTTTGACAACGAACCCACTTTTATCGATGATTCACTTGATTTTCTTTTTCTCGAGATCGACGGTTTGCCCGTACCCTTTCCCATACTTTTTATGGAAGAACGTAACGATGCTGTTTTCTATACCGAGCTTGATTTTGTTTCAGATAAGGAAGAAGCGCGAAGCTATGCAGGTTGCAAAGTTTTAGTTGAAAAAAAACACATCAACGACCAAATCGACAGCCAGAACGCCTCGGTTTTGAAAGGTTTTTCACTTTTCGACACAAAGCTCGGCCGAATTGGTATCATCAGCGAAATTGACGACTATGCAGGCAATCTGGTGTTTACGGTTCTCGATGATAACAAAGAGTACATGATCCCATTCAACGAAGAACTTTTGGTGAAATTCGATGCCGATAAATCAATTATTGAAATGAACTGCCCCGAAGGTATCTTTGATGAAGAATAATAAGCCACACATGAAACGTTTTATTGTAATAACATATTTTTTGCTTTTAGTTCAAACAACAATCACTGCACAAAATGATACACTTTTGTATTTTTTTGCAGGGCATACATATCAATGGTATACCCGCGGCGACAAAGTTGACACACGTCTCGAAGATTTAGACTTGTCAATATACGATGGGATATGGCTCGGTGGCGATGTTTGTTCAGAAGCATTATTCGAATATTCAACATTACTATATATAGACAGCCTTTTTGATTTAAAGCACCCAAACACACACTGGACATTAGGAAATCATGATACGCGAAATGGCAACTGGATATGGCTGGAGGAATTCACCGGCAACAAAACTTTCTATGCAAGTACATATAAAGGAATCAGCTATATTATACTGAATACATGCATAACACCCTACGACTGCGAACAACTCAATGCCCAATATAAAATCATCAAAGATGTATGTGATACCATTCAATCATCTTCACATTTAATTATCATGTCACACCACGGACTCTGGCATAAGGTTCCGGGGTTACCAATATCATACTTAAACGCACAAAGCAACTTGATTTACTATAATTTTAACTGTAACAGCACCGAGAGCACATTTATTAATGAAATATATCCCAGACTCGTTGAAGTTGAAGAAAGAGGCACTGATGTTATTTGCATGATGGGAGACCTGGGAGCTTCTGAACTTGATTTTATATCAGATGATAGCATTCAATTTTTGGGAACCGGTTTAAACCGAAGTTACTACAAGGATCCGGTTGAACGTGCTAATTCTGACATCGACCATGTTCTCATATTCGAGCATATACCCGCAAAGAAAGAATTAACCTGGGAGTTTGTCAATCTCGATCTCTTGTCAGGATACCAACCCCCTAATGAACAATAAACTTATCTGAGTGAATACTTTTCCCCTTATATTTTAAATGATATATGTATGCACCACTACCAATGTTAACAGTTAAATTATTAACCTGATTTGACCCCACTTTTTCAGACCAAACGACCCGGCCACCCATTGTGAAAACCTGAAAGTCAAATTCAAAATTACTGTATGCTTGAATCTCAACAAAAAGTGTATGGTTAATTACCGGATTAGGATACACACTCACAGACACTACAAAATTGTTTTGTAAGTATTGAGTAACTTTTATAACCTCGCCATCTTTACCAACTTTGTATAGTAAAAAATCAGATTTCCCCACATTTCCGCAACGAGTATAACCTGCAACAATACAACCTGAATCGGAAACGCACATTAAATCCTTACCATAATCTGAATATTGGGTCCCATAGCATTTATCCCATAATAAATCACCATCTAAGTCAGTTTTAATTAAATACAGATCAGGTTCACCATTATTTGAATAACTTGAACTTGTACCAACAATATATAAACTGTTACCGGAAGTTAATGCAACCGATTCGCCATATTCATAGTTCGCACCACCATATGTCTTTTTCCACAACTCATTCCCATTTTCGTCAATTTTCATTAAAAATACATCAAAGCTCCCCGCGCCCTCACTTTGAGTCGAGCCACAAACATAATAACCACCTGACGGTGCTTGTACAATAGATTTTGCCCAGTCATGACCATCACCTCCATATGTTTCACACCATATTAATTCTCCCATAGAATTTGTTTTAACAATATAGATATCGGCATCATGATTTTTAAAATCTGTACGCGTTGGGTTAAAAAATCCACCCTCAGTGCCAGCAATAATCAACTCATTCTGCCTATTCTCAACGATACAAAAACCATAATCTACATATCGTGAGCCGAAATGATTTTCCCACAACTTTTCACCTTTCTCGTCTGTTTTTACTAAATATATGTCGCCATAAACATCCCGGCTTTTGGTAAATCCCACCAAAGCAAAGCCTTTGTCTTCACATTGAATAACACCAAAACCCTGATCTGAGTGAAAATCTCCGTAGTAATTTGTCCAAACTTCATCTCCCTTGCTATTTATTTTGGTCAGTCTCATATCGTTATTTAAAAATCCTTTATCCCAGGAACTTCCAAAAACAAACACTCCATTTTCATTGATAAATAAATCATGTCCAGTATCGTGATGAAAATCGCCAAATATTTTTGATTGACTAATATTAAAAGTGTTATCAATTTTCAATAAATGATAGTCTGCTGCACTTTGTCCGGTTTTTCTTGTAGTACCTAAAAGATACAATGAGTTTTGGAAATGCCCTGCACGATAAAGTATGTCATCCTGACCTGTTCCATATATCAATTCATTCTGTGGGAATACAGTATTGGTTGAAAACAGCAGAAAGGCAAGGATTAAAAGGTTTGGTTTTTTAAAGATAGGACACATTTTTCTATTTGTAGTTTTAAAATTTGCAGATCAAATATATTGAAAAATCATCAAGTATTCTATTTTACGCTATAATCGTAAATCATCCCCATTCCCGATTTATCGTCCCCATTAAGATGAATAAGATTAAAATCATACGAGCCATCTGCATGTACTTCAGTGATAATTAGATTATCCTTATCACCACTTCCCATGCCACTGGCAATCAACTCAATATTCTCATACCTGTAATACATACAAGGTGTTTTTCCTGAATTACAACCTATATCACCGGCAAAAACGACAACATTATTGGGAACACTTCTGAGCAACGGATCAACCACATCCCAGTAATTTGAACTCCCCGGGTAATGTGGTTCCCAATTGATATCTATATCCTGAAACTGGTTATCGGGGCTCCACCATATCAATTCATGACAAAAAATGAATATATTGTTGGCAGTATCTGTATTCTCTAACAACACTTTTTCTAAAAAATTAAGCTGTTCACCATCAATATTCCAATTTGTAGGAGATAGTGTTATAAATAAATCCAGATCGTGATAAAAAGATTGATAATAATTTGAATAACGCTTCCTGAACTCTTCCCCCCTATCGTGATTCCCCGGCGCAATGTAATATGGCATATCAAGTTTTGCAAGATCTATTTGCAAGCTATCCCAATATACATTAGTTGGTTTAGGAACTACATCGCCGGTAAAAACCCCAAAATCTAATGTTGAATAGTTATTCAGAAAGAAAAAATTTGAATCAAGTTGTGAATGGACACCATAATCGTAAGTTATAGGATTTCCGTAGACATGTCCGGCAGCGAAAAATGAATATCTTACATCTATATCAGTAGAGGGATTATCAGAATCACATCTAACAAGTAAAAAAGCAAAAAGTATTAGTCCATAAAACAAATATTTCATACGTTTAAAATTTATAATTTGTTCCAAAGTTTAATTCTAAATTTGAGAACGTATGGAACCGCTCCGCTCTCACATGCCCCGATGACCATCGGGGTTAATCATTGCCTTTGGAGAACTTTTGATTAAAAAAGTTCATGTTCGTTTCATATACGTTTAAAATTTTACAATGTGCCAATCAAATATATTTAAAAAATATCATTAAATCACAATCATTGCTAATCCTAATCATTTTCAAAAAGAAAACAATTTCACATCTTCATTAATTTATTCTTTTGCAATGTTTACGGTTTTGTTAATTTTGGCCTGATTTTTTAACCATGAGAAACAAACCGACTATATTAATATTTATTGTACTTATTATCTTGTCATCATGCAGGGCTGACAAGGTAAAAGTGCTGCAAGATGAGTTTGAATATTTTTGCAACTCCGAACTTGTTAATAACAAGGGAGATAAGTTTCTCGATTCAATTAATAACTCCATTGAATATGCAGGTGCCAATAAACAATCGTCGGAACATGTATTTACAGGCAATTACTCAATTAAGCTTACGCCTGACTCTCCCTATGGTTACACCATAACAATTCCTAATGCCTCGGGCGATGATTATTTTAAAGCAACAGTATGGCGGAAAAGCAACACCGAAAAAGGAGTTATCGTGGCCAGTGCAGGAGGCTTTTACACAGCGAGCAATAAAGTAGTAGAGAAACTCGAAAACGGATGGGAAAAAATTCTTCTCGAGTTCTATGTGCCGCTCAACATAAGCGAAAATCTTAGAATGTATGTATGGAACAACAGCAGCGACTCCATCTATTTCGATAACTTCAGCATAAGCCGTAAAGAACACAAAGAATACCCCAATTACGGCATTGAAAATGCATTTAAACTTTACTACGACGATAATGCCAAACAAAAAATAAAAGCAAAGCGATATGAAGCTTTTCAGGGCGGACTGTTAATTGTTGATGATGAAGATTATATGAACTCGCTCGTTTTTGCCGATGACGATTACTATGAATCTGAAATAAGGCTGAAAGGTGACTGGCTCGACCACATACAGGGCGACAAACTCTCGTTTAGAGTTAAACTCAAAACAGGTTTTGCCTGGCGTGGCATGACAAACTTCTCAATTCAAACACCCAAAGCCCGCAATTTTCAACACGAATGGGTGCTCCACAAAATGCTTCTTAATAATGATTTGCTAACTACACGATTTGGCTTTACACCTGTTTATGTTAACGGAGTTAGCAAAGGCATATATGCCTGGGAAGAACACTTTGCCAAGCAATTGGTAGAAAGCAGCAACAGGCGCGAAGGCCCTATCGTCCGTTTTGATGAATCAATGGTGTGGGATATTGTCAACCTGGCCAATAAAAACGATAGTGCATACAGCATACCTTATTTTGAAACAGTGAAAATTACGCCATTCAAGCAAGGTTCTGTATTAAAAAAACCATTACTCAAAAGTGAATTCAGCGAGGCGTTATCTCTAATGCACCAAATGCAATTCCGAAAGTCTGATGTTTCCGATATTTTCGACATTCATACACTTGCTGGATTCTTTGCGTACAACTTGCTGAACGAAGCTTATCACGGACTGGCATGGCATAACATCCGATATTATTATAATCCGGTACTTTGCCGCCTGGAACCATTGACTTACGACGGTGGCTATTTAGATAACATTGCATTTAACGACCGTAAGTTTTTCGGTCAACTAAACGGCATAACAGAAGTTGAACATAATACGCATGAAACCCTTCATTTCTGGCCACTCAGCGATCCGGAATTCATGAAGAGCTTTTACGATTATGCAAGCCTGGTTTCGTCCGACAGTTTTTTAAATAATCAGTTCGAGGAAATTGATGGGCAACTAAAACATGACGAACAACTTTTGAAGAAAGAGTATCCGTATTATAATTACTCAAATGCGCATATTCTCAACCGGGCTAATCATTTTAATAATTTATTGCCCAATCTGAAAGAAGCCCTTACCGATTCGAGTTACTTCGAAAAAGCACGCAATATAAAGTTCAAGCCATTTAAGCCCTCAAAAATTTATTTAGATGAAATTATTGGTTACCAAATTCATGTTTACCGGAGCCAAACAGCAAATGGAGAACCATTATTAGAAGTGGCCAATTTTTATGGCGACACCATAAAAGTACTGAGCGGCAAAATGAACAGCGATGTTTTCGACCAAAAATATAATGACCCGTTGGTTGTTGCACCAATTAGTGAACCGTACCTGGCTGAAAAATTTGAAGTACCCAACCACTACGACGAAGTTATTGTTGAAATTCCCTCGGTTGATAAAAGCATCTTTATTCCGATAACTCCCTGGGCTGCCCCGAAAGCATTGAGTTCACGCCAGGAAGTTGAACAGACAGTATCTTTTCCGCAAACAAACTATTACTCCATAAATAATAAAACAATTCGTTTTAGTGGAAATATCAACATCAATTCGCACATTATCATCCCAAAAGGATATAAAGTGGAATTTAAAGCCGGCACACACATCGATATTACCAATTCTGCTACCTTCGTGTCGTATTCACCAGTGTTCTTCAACGGAACACCGGAAAACCCCATTAGCGTTGTGTCTTCTGACAATAGTGCCAAAGGATTTAACGTGATACAGGCAAAGCACAAATCAACACTGAACTATGTCAGGTTCGATGGTTTGAGCAACCTTGAATTTGGCGGATGGGTAACACCGGCAGCCGTTTGCTTTTACGAATCGGATGTAAAAATGTACAATGCTGAATTTGCACGAAACGTGGGCGTGAGCTGTGACGATGCGCTTAATGTAGTCCGCAGCAATTTCGATGTCGACAATTGCCGGTTTATCGAAGCCAATTCCGATGCTTTCGACTCAGATTTTTGTACCGGCACAGTTACAAACAGCCTGTTTGAACGCCCCGGCAACGACGCAATCGATTTCTCGGGCAGTGAAATTGAAATAACCGGCTGTACCATAACCGAGGCCGGCGACAAAGGTGTTAGTGGCGGCGAAGGTTCAACTCTTGTGGTTAAAAACACTAGCATTACAGGTTCAAATATCGGTATTGCTTCAAAAGACAAATCAGTTGTTACGGTTTACGACAGCCATGTAACGGGAAATTTATATGGCCTGTCGGCCTATGTTAAAAAGCCCGAATATGGAGCAGCCAAAATCATTGTTAACGATGTAAGTTTTAAAGACAACATGTTTCTTCACCTAATCGAAGAAGAATCGCTATTAATATTCAACAAGAAAAACATAAATGGAACAGCCCGTAAAGTGGCTGAACGGTTTTACTAATTAAATCACAAACTATGGACAAGTGGAGTTTATTTCAGAAATTTTTAATTACAGAAAATGCACAAGTATCAGTTGTTGATTTTCTCATCAACTCGGCCATACTCATTATTATAATGGTTATTCTTTCCTTAACGTACGGCCATTGTGCCAGTTCATTGTCGGGACGAAAAAAGTTCGCAGCCAACTTTATCCTCATTGCCTTTACCACAATGCTCATTATCTCAATTGTAAAAACTTCGCTTGCACTATCGCTCGGTTTGGTTGGAGCTCTTTCAATTGTACGTTTCAGGGCTGCCATTAAAGAACCCGAAGAACTATCATTCCTGTTTTTCAGCATTTCGGTGGGACTTGGATTTGGTGCCAATCAAAGGCTGGTTACAATGGTTGCTACTGCCGTTATGCTGTTAATTATATGGGGGCGTTATTTTCTGAATAACAAGTCGGAAAAACAAAACCTATTTTTGAATATCAGCAGTTCCGATCGCGAAAATGTAAGTTTAACAACCGTGAAGAAAGTAATAAACGAAGTACTGCCAGCTGCCCGTCTTACCCGCTACGACGAAACCGACCAATCAGTAGAATCATCGTGGTGGATAGAAGTGAAAAAAACCGAACAGCTACAACAACTTCACCGCGAACTGGAGAAAATATCCGAAAAAGTGAAAATTTCATTTATCGATAACAACACGTATTAATGTTGCCCGAAAACTATACAAGATTAGATAATTACCGGTACGAGCGTAAATTTACCGGCACCGAGGACGTAATTAACAAAACCGAGGTGATGGTAAAAACCCACCCCGAGGCATTTTCTGAACGTTATCAGCCTCGCAGGGTAAATAATATCTATTTTGACACACCAACACTTGAATTTTTTGCCGATAACCACCAGGGAAAAGCCGAAAGAATAAAATATCGAATCCGCTGGTATGACAATATTTGGGGAGAAGTATCGCCTATACTGGAATTGAAAATAAAGAAGGGGCTGGTGGGATACAAAAAATCGTACCCGTTAAAGAGTTTTACGGTAAACGAAAACCTCACAAAAGAACATTTGATTGACTCCATTTGTCATTCTAACGTTCCCGATGACATCACCGAAAAAATAAAATTTCTTGAACCGGTATTGCTAAACAGCTATGAAAGACGCTATTTCGAAAGTTTTAACCACAAATTCAGGCTTACTTTCGATACAAAAGTAGCGTATTATCACTTTAACCGTACCATACAATTCGGAAAACCTGTTAACGACTTTTCAACCTTTATTCTTGAAATGAAATACGATCAAGAACACGACAAAGAAGCCGGAAGAATAACACAAATTTTCCCTTTCCGGCTTTCAAAAAACTCAAAATACGTAAACGGCATTTTAAATTTTTACCCTGGCATAGCCATTTAAAATTTTATTTTTTTGCAACCCCCTGAAAAATTTCCTGTCTGTTTATTTTGAATTTGAAGGTGTAACTTTTTTTAATTCCAACCGACATATTCATTACAAACAATAATACAGGGAAAAATGAAAAAAATCGTATTACTTACCGTTTTAACTGCTTTTGCTTTTTGCATAAAAGCACAAACAGTTACCGACAACCGGAAACTCTCGTACTTCAATGAAATTTCGCTGCGCGTTTCTGCCGATTTATACATCGAGCAGGGAGAAGATGCCCGTATTTCGATTGAAACCGACGAAGAAACTCTCGAAAAACTTATTGTAGAAATTGTAAATAACAAACTCGTTATCCGCTTTAGCATTGGCGATCGTCTGTTCAGCAGCTTTAAGGCCGGCGACATGAAACTTAAACTGATTGCCCCTAAAATTGACATGCTCAGCATTCAGGGTTCTGGCAGTATTATAGCCGACAAACCCATTACCACTAAAATTCTTGACCTGAACATTGCCGGAAGCGGCGACATAAAACTGGCCGATGTTCGTTGCGACAGGCTAGAAGCCAGCATCAACGGAAGCGGCGACATTGTGGTTTCGGGGCCGAAGAAGATTAAAGAAACCGAAGTAACCATTGCAGGCTCGGGCGACTACAAAGGCTACCAGCTTGTTTCGGATTTTGGAAGTATAAAAATTGCCGGTTCGGGCGATTGCGACGTTCATGTTAACGAACACCTTGAAGTGAAAATACTGGGTTCGGGAGATGTTACCTACAAAGGCCATGCAGCTGTTGATGCATCCATATCAGGCTCAGGTGAAATTCGCGAAAGTAAAGCACTTGACAATCAATTCTAAAGAAATAAAATCATATAGCCATGAAACACAAACTTTATTTATTATTGATTTTAACATCAGCCTTTCTCCAATCGTGTATATTTACAATTATCGATGGGCCCGACTGTATCTCCGGTGAAGGGGAAATAATATCTGAAACGTATTCTGTTTCCGACATTTCATCGGTCGTTGTTGAGTCAGTTTTCAATGTTGAAATACTACAGGGCGATGAGCCTTTCGTAGAAATTGCAGGCCACGAAAATATGATTGATGAAGTTGATTTATCAGTTAACAGCAGAGGGGTTTTGACCATCGACTTAGAAAGCGGGTGCTACAACAACTTCGAACTAACTGTTTTTGTTACTACCCCGGTTTTAGAATCGGTAAAGCTCGAAAGCACCGGCGATATTTACATCGATGGTTTTGAGGATCTCAGTAACCTCAACATTACCAATAACAGTACCGGTACAATCTGGAGCGAAGACTATATCATTATTGACGATAAACTCGACATCCGCAACAATTCAACCGGTGATGTTGACCTTATTGTTTCCGCTCCCGATATTAATGTTGATATTGACGGAACTGGTGATGTGATCTTGTTTGGTGAATGCTATGAACAAAGCATACGCACCGATGGAACCGGTCACTACAAAGCTTTTGACTTATTATCGGAAATAGCTTCGGTAAACTCAAACGGAACAGGCGATGTAGAAGTAAACGTGAGTGAAGAACTGACCATCCGGCTGAACAGCACCGGCGATGTATTTTATACCGGAACAGCCAGTGTTCAAATCAGTGATAACGGAACCGGTGATGCAATATATGTGAGGTAAATTCCCTGTCTATTTCCTCAATATTTTAATCAACCCTGTGCTGCCCAGTTTAATAATGCTGGATGGTACAGGGTTTTGTATGTCATCCTGCCTGTACTTTACAATGTAATCAACCTTCGATTTGATTTCTTCACCAATATCATCGTAATTTTTGGGACAGGGTTCGCCGCTTAAATTAGCAGAAGTTGATACAATGGGTTTACGAAAACGTTGAAGTAAGTGCTGAATGAAAGGTTCACCAGTAATACGGATTCCAATACTGCCATCTTTGGCAATAAGGTTTGGAGCCAGATTTTTGGCCCCATCGAATATTATGGTTGTGGGCTTTTCGGCAAAATCGATTAAATCCCAGGCAACATCGGGCATTTCATCAATATATGAAAGAACAGAATTGGGGTTTTCAAGCAGCACAAGCATACTCTTTTCAGTGCTGCGTTTTTTTATGTCCATAACACGCTGAACAGCCTCAGGGCTGGTAGCATCACAGCCTATACCCCAAACCGTATCGGTTGGATATAAGATGGCACCACCAGCCCTGAGTACTTCCAGTGCACTTTTAATATCATCCCTGAAATCGGTCATTAGCTGAAACTCTCGAGACCATCAAAATCAAGTGTGGCAAAATAATCGTCATGTGTTTCGGCACGACGAATTTGCTCCACTGTACCATTTTCTCTCAACAACAATTCAGCCGAACGAAGTTTTCCATTGTAGTTGAATCCCATTGAATGACCATGAGCCCCGGTATCGTGAATAACCACCATGTCGCCTACATCAACTTTCGGTAACAACCGGTTTATAGCAAACTTATCGTTGTTCTCGCACAACGAGCCGGTTACATCGTACAACTTGTCATGAGGCTGATCTTCCTTCCCCGGAATGGTAATATGATGGTAAGCTTTGTATATGGCCGGACGCATAAGGTTATGCATACTGGCATCCAACCCTACATATTTTTTATAGGTTTCTTTCATATGAAGAACGCGTGCAACCAAATATCCAAACGGACCGGTAATAGCGCGCCCTGATTCAAAGAATATTTTCAATGGAGCCAGGTCGTTTGCTTCAATATACTTCTCATAAAGCTCTTTAATACCATCGCTCACCTTTTTCATATCCACCGACTTATGCTCACGTTTGTACGGGATACCAATACCGCCGCCAAGGTTAGCAAATTCGAAGCGGACACCTAATTCTTTATGAATGTCAACAATCGTATCAAAAATAATTTCAGCTGTCTCTACAAAATAATCTGCATCAAGCTCGTTCGAAGCAACCATTGTATGAATCCCAAATCGCTTAACACCTTTTTCTTTAAGCCTTTTATATCCTTCGAAAAGCTGTTCACGTGTGAAACCATATTTTGATTCCTCGGGGTTACCAATAATGGCATTACCACCTTTTAAGGCACCCGGGTTGTATCTGAAACATACCAATTCAGGTATGCCAACATATTCTTCAATATAATCGATATGTGTAATATCATCCAGGTTGAGAATGGCACCAAGTTCTATAGCTTTTTGGTATTCCTCTGCAGGCGTATCATTCGAAGTAAACATTATTTCGTCACCCCTCATGCCTACTTTTTCAGCTAAAAGTAACTCGGCCATCGAACTGCAGTCGGCTCCAAAACCTTTTTGATGTAAAATCTTCATAATGTAAGGATTGGGCAAAGCTTTAACTGCGAAATATTCTTTAAAGCCATTGTTCCAGCTAAAATTGCTGACAAAATATTCAGCATAATCTTTTATGCCTTTTTCATCATAAATATGAAAAGGAGTTGGATACTTTTTTGTTATTTCTTTTAATTGTTCCTTCGAAAATGGTAGCGTCTTTTTCTCCATAGGTTTTCTATATCTTTTGATTTTGAACCGCTAAGATACGATTTTCATCCGGTAAATGCATAAATATCAAGTAGCAGCTCCCGGAACTCACATAAAATTAATAAAGCAACCATACGAGCATGGAATTTGAATTAATTACAATTAAACAAACAATAATGAAATCATTCTAATATATTTTTATAATATATTATTTTAAATATTTTTATGCTCAATTTAATAATAACTAACAAACCATTTTTTAACCCCTCTAATATGAAGAATACAATACGATTTACCCCTATAAAGTACTTTCCAGTTATTTAATATTGCGGAGATCAGATTTATAGAATAATTTTTATTTTTATCAAAAATATTATACTAATTATAAAACTTAAAACATGAAAAGATTTTTAATCACAACTATGCTTTTTTGTTTGGTGCTTCTTTCGGCAGCACAAGAACAAGGCATTGATTCAAAAAGATTTTATCTAAAGGCAGGCATCTCGGGTATAGGTCCAAATTTTTATGGCCTCAATGATGCCCCTGATGATAATTTTAGGAAAGAGGTTTTAAAAAACACTAAAATCAATGCATACAATTTTGAAGTTGGCTCTTTGTTTGGGATTGACATGATTGATTTAGGTGATCAATATCAGGTAGGTATAGATGTTAATTATTTGACAGTAAACTATGTGAGCCTATCACAGAGTTATGATAATGAGCCAGATGAAGATCATTCTTTTTTTGAAATCGGGTCAGCAATTGGTCCGGTATTTACTTATGCTCCAACAAAATCATTTGAGCTAGATGTTTTCTTTAAGCTAAATCCAACGTGGATATCCGGAGATGTGATTTCTTATGGTGATCAACCAATGGGATATCTTGGTTTTAAAGGGATGAAATACAAAATGGGGCTAAATGCCCGATTTGATTTCTTAATGCTGAGTGCTGAATTTAATCCGGGCTATACTGTTCTTCAGGACTGGGAT
>JAQIDF010000376.1 GCA_027858145.1 Prolixibacteraceae bacterium
AAGAAGAGGCTCATCTGGCACTCGAAGCAATAACCATCGATTATGTGTCGCCGGGTGAACAACAACCCGAGAGCGACCATAACTTTAAAGCAGAAGACACCGAGGCCGGTGTACATCTCGACCGTCACTGGCGTCATGCCCGGGGCTGGTTTAGTTACGATTTGAATGACCCAAAAAAAGAAGCGAAGAAAGTACGCATTACCTATTCTGGTGGTGACAGCGGACGTCGTTTCGACATTCTGGTCAACGAAAAAGTTATTGCAACCGTAACGCTCGACGGTTCAAAGGGTAACAATTTTTACACGGTAGAATATGATTTTCCTAAAGATATGGTTGAAGAAAACGATGGTATACTAACAATTAAGTTTGAAGCAAAACCGGGCTCGATAGCCGGTGGTGTTTATGGTGTGAGGCTTATGCGATAGTGTTTGCGTTATCTCTTTAAAATAAAACTTTCCGAAATTGTTTTATTTTCAAGTGTTTGTATCGATAAAAGATAAACGCCATTTTTCCATTTTCTGTTTAAAATAACTGATAATTGATTGTTTTCTGTTGGTAAGTTTTCAGAAAACAGAAGGGTTCCGGTATTGTTGTATATTTTTACATTTACATGATCTTGTTTTTCTAAAATGCTGCTTTTGGCCATGATTTGGTGCTTAGCAGGTTGTGGAAATATCTTTAAGCTGTTATGTTGGGTTTTTTGTGCGATGTTGTTTACCGAAGTTCTTGTTTCTTCATTCAGGGTTATATCGAATTTACCCTCGGTGCCACCGCCGCTGCCATCAAATTGGAGCCAGTACATTTCGCCCGGGTTAACATTTGTTGTTTCAATAAATGAAGTATATTCTGAATCCGAAACATCATCGTTGGCTGCTAAAATTGAGTAACGGCCATTTAAGATTGCATTGTATGAGTCTGCTTCGTACAAGGCTATTTGCCCGTCCATTCCGGTTGTAGCTATTGAAACAGCACCCGTTTCAGGTGCGATAAAGGTAAACCAAACCGAGTTTTCAACAATATTTTCACCGGTCCAGTATTCATCGCACCAGTCTGTTTGCGAGGTACATGAGTTTACCGGGGGCGCCGGTTCGTTATTTTCAACGCTAGCACAAATGTTGTTAAAAGCCTCTTTTTCTCCTATTGTAAGCGGGGCTGCATTAGCAATGTCATCGTTTGTAGGCAATGTTAATTGAATATCGAAGTAGCTGGTATCGGTACATGTTCCCTGTTGTCCAATAATTATTCCGGTAATGTTGAATGTTGAATCGATGTGGCTTATGTTGTTTTGTTTTATAGTAGCCTTGTTTCCTGAGGAATTCATGTTGAAAAAATCAAAAGAGCTTTGATCAAGTTCCCATAGATAAGTGTTGGCGCCGGATGCTGTAATTTGTACTGAATCTGTTTCGAGAAAACATGCCCCTGAAACCGGGTCTGATATATGAGCTGTGTTAATAGATGAGCCTGCAATAATTGCATCCTCATAAGTGATACTATCCCTTCCATAGGCATTTTCTACAATTAACATGATGCTGTAATTACCCGCTTCGTTAAAGCGGACAATAGGGTTTGGGGATGCAGGGGAAGTTCCTTCAATAAATGAAATTGTTGTGGGCGTTATTTGCCAATTCCATTTATTTACATTGAATACCGAATAATCGTTTAGCGGTATGGGGACGCCAATACAAACATACTCGTAATCAATGTTTAAAACGGCTTCGGGCAGGTTGTTTTCAGGTGTGAAACCATCAATAAATTGAGTGTTTTTATCTTCACTTAGATATTCCCAAAGTTCGTTATATTTAATATTGTTTCGGGGATTACTGGTGGTTATGCCGCTATTGTCCCACGAGTAGCTAATTTTCCCGTAATATGAGTCGTAATCGCCACCACCGTGCAATTGCCCGATAACGCGGCGGTTTTCGTTAAAAAGTGGCGAGCCCGATGAACCACTACCGGTCATCCCGCTTTCAAAAATAACCTCCCAATGAGAGTTAACCGGAGAGGTTGCATTATTGTCCCATCCAATGGTGTATTCGTATGAAACCGGCTCATCATCTTCAAACGATATTTTTTTCAGAAACCCCTCAGGATGGTGGATTGAGACTGCAATCTCGGGAGAAGATCCGCGATCCCAACCTGCATAATATGGTTGGTAGGAGGGGGGTGGGGTTTCATCAAATTCAATTAAAGTGAAGTCTGATTCGTCGCCGGTTGTGAGTAACTTTGCCCCGCTAAGGGTCTTATAATTATCGACATAATTTAAACCACAGCCCCTGCTTTCATAATTAAAATATGCAGTAATAGTTTGTGCAGCATCATTGGTGCTTACACAGTGGTGTGCTGTTAAAAAATAAGGCGTACCGTCAGATTCTGAGTTGTTGATTAGTGCCCCACTGCATATATAGCTGGAGCCATCTTCATCAAAAGTGTATTTGCTTACGGCATGTTTTTCAATTTGCCATTCGAGGCCTTTTCCACAATTTACATCGTTGTAGCTTGCACTTTTAACGTCGTCAGAAATCATTTCGTGTAGGTCGCGGTAAGCAAGGCTTACCTTGTTAATGATCACACTTCCGGATGATTTTGCATTTACAGGTTCATAATATTCAATGATGAGTTCGTTACCCGGGAAATCGGCAATGGCAAATGAAGAATCGGGTCTCATGTTTTTTTGGGTAAAAGCACCTGAAATTTGTGAGTAATCATTATTGTACAGAAAAAGCTTTGCCCCGTTGGGTATTGAATATTCTGAAAAGAGTAATTTGATTGATTTTGCATTGGTTGATGATAGTTTGATT
>JAQIDF010000528.1 GCA_027858145.1 Prolixibacteraceae bacterium
TGCATAAAAAGATCGCTCTGCCCGGTGTCAAACAAAATAATTTGTCCGTCGTGCTCAATAAAATACGATAGTCCGTGTTCCGAAAGTGTTTTCGACCCGGGTGCATTGTCTGTGAGTACTGATATCTTCATAACTAAACTTTTTAAGTCAAAATGGTTTTGCAAAATTAATGGGAAAACGTTTCAATATGAACAAATGTTCATTTATATTTGTCGTTCCAAAAATTATTTAACAATGATACAGCATATTGCTTTAACAATTAATGATCCGGACGAACTAAAAAACTTTTATAAAGATGTTTTTATGTTCGAAATACATCATCAATTTAGCCTTACACGCGATTTATCACGAATGATTTTTAATCGTGAAGGTGATTTTGATGTTGTTGTAATGCGAAAAGATGAGATGGAGTTTGAACTGTTTTTGACCGATGAAATTGAGAAAAAAGTTTTTTCACATTCTTGTCTCAGCTTTAAAAATTTACGACAAATGATGGAAAAAGCCCAAAAAGCAGGATATCGAACGGTAATTAAGCCGCGCAACGATGGATGTGATACGTATTTTATCTGGGATAGAAGTGGAAATATGTTTGAAATAAAGGAGAAACAATAATGAGAGGACAAGGAATGAACCGGCAGCATGGCAGGGGGCGCGCTTCGGCAGGCAGGAGGATTGCAAGTGCTTTGGTATGTGGATGTTCGCGATGTGGCTACATGCAGGCACATACGCCCGGAGTGCCTTGTCGCGAGGCAATTTGCCCACATTGTGGGGTTCCCTTGTTGAAAATGGATGCGACAGGACAAGTTGTTACCCAAAACCGGGAATTTCAAAAAGGTAACATCCAGAATAGTTCTTTTTCAGGAGCAGGAAACAATGCGAAAAGCGAACTGCGAAATGAAGAAAGGGCTACAGGCGAGAGTAATCAATCACAAGCAGAAATACCTGTTATTGATACTTCCAAATGCACAGGGTGTGGCACTTGTGTTGATGTTTGCCGCCGCGATGCCATTAAGCTGGTAAACGGGGTGGTACAAATTATTCCTGAGCTTTGTATAAATTGCCGACTGTGTGTGCGCAAGTGTCCCGAAGGTGCAATACAGTGATATTCAATTATCATAATTTTAAAAATAAACGATTACATAAATATTAACAGTAATAAAAAAAATTATTTGTATATGAAGAAGAAAATGACCGAAGAGCTCAGAAAAGAGTGGGAAAACCGGAACAAAGCCATCGTGTTAACAACTGTTTCCGCTGAAGGAGTACCCAATTCGATTTATGCAACCTGTAATGCATTGTATAACGATGATACAATTTTGGTTGCCAATAATTTTTTCGATAAAACCTTAAAAAATATCGAAAGTATCGGAAAAGCATCGGTGCTGTTTATTACCAACGATGATAAGTCGTACCAAGTAAAAGGAAGCGTAAAGCATCTGATTTCGGGTGCCGAATTCGACGATATGAAAAGCTGGAACCCTGAAAAATTGCCCGGTCATGGTGTTGCGGTTATCGATATTGAAGAAGTTTTCTCGGGAGCAGAAAAACTATTGTAGTAATTTGTTGTTATTTATGAATAAAATGGCAATACAGATATGTGTTGCCATTGTTTTTGTTATTAATAATATTTTTGCAAAGAGAAAAAATAGATTATAAAATTAGAGTTAAAATATTAAACGGATGAAGTATCTTATAGTAGGTGGTGTAGCCGGCGGTGCAACTACTGCAGCTCGGCTTAGAAGATTGGACGAGAATAGTGAAATTATCATGTTCGAGCGTGGTAAATACATCTCGTATGCCAATTGTGGTTTGCCCTATTACATTGGCGGCACCATTTCCGACCGCGATAATTTGTTTGTGCAAACCCCCGAAACTTTTGGGGCACGCTTTAACCTCGAAGTGCGTACTCTTTCGGAAGTAACGTCCATCTTTCGCGACAAAAAAGAAGTTACTGTTGCCAACCTGCGTACCGGCGAAAGTTATACCGAAAGCTACGATAAACTGGTATTGTCTCCGGGTGCCGAGCCAGTAAGGCCGCCGCTTCCGGGCATCAACCAAAAAGGTATTTTCACTCTTCGTAACGTGCCCGATACCGACAAAATTAAAAGTTACATCGAAAAAAATAACCCGCGACACGCGGTGGTGGTGGGTGCCGGTTTTATAGGTCTCGAAATGGCCGAAAACCTTCACGATCTGGGACTCAACGTAACCATTGTTGAAATGGCCGAACAGGTAATGACCCCGCTCGATTATTCAATGGCCGCGCTGGTACACCAGCACCTCAAAACTAAAAATGTTGAGTTTTATCTTAATACTGCTGTTTCATCGTTTGGTCATACAAACGGACGATTGGAAGTCAAGCTTAGTTCAACACGTACCATCGAAACCGATTTGGTCATTCTTTCGATTGGTGTTCGTCCTGATAGTTCGCTGGCTAAAAATGCCGGTCTCGAAATTGGCGAAACCAACGGAATTGTAGTAAACGAACACCTGCAAACCTCCGATGAGCATATTTATGCATTGGGCGATGCCATTGAGTTTACCAACCCGGTGACCAAAACCAATATGATTACCTACCTGGCCGGGCCTGCCAACAAGCAGGGGCGTATTTTGGCCGACAACTTGGTTTACGGGAATAAAAAAACATACAAAGGCGCCATCAACACGGCCATTGCCAAGGTGTTCGATTTAACGGTTGCTTCGGCCGGTGTTTCAGGAAAAATGCTGGGGAAACTAAATATCCCGCATATCGATTCAATCATACACACCTCGTCGCATGCCGGTTACTATCCCGGGGCACTGCCCATGTCGGTAAAAATTTCGTTTGCGCCTGACGATGGGCGTTTGTTGGGTGCCCAAATTGTTGGCTACGATGGTGTTGATAAGCGTATCGACCTCTTTTCATCGGCCATACAGCACGGCGCAACGGTTTACGATTTATCTGAAATTGAGCACGCCTACGCACCGCCTTTTGCTTCGGCCAAAGATCCTGTGAATATTGCCGGAATGGTGGCCGAGAACATCCTACAAGGGGTAACCAAAATGATTTCGTGGCGCGAAATTAACGAAGGCCGCGAAACCGATTTGTTCCTACTCGACATACGTACCGCCGACGAATACGAGTTGGGCTCAATCGAAGGTGCTGTAAGCATACCGCTCGACGAGTTGCGCAATCACCTCGACGAGCTGCCGCGTGATAAAATAATTGTAGCTTTTTGCGGTGTAGGATTGCGTGCCCACGTGGCCTGCCGCATTCTTATGCAGCATGGTTTCGAGCAAGTGTACAACCTCTCGGGCGGACTAAAAACCTACGAAACAGCAAGCCAGAAGCAAAGCAACGAAGACATTTTTGCCAACGATTATATTGGTCACGATGACCATATTTATCAGGGCAAAAAAGAAAAAGAAGCACGTGCGGCCGTCGTTAAAATCGATACCGATAAATTGAAAGTGGTCAACGCGTGCGGCTTACAATGCCCGGGGCCGGTGCTCAAGCTCAAGCAGTCTGTAGACGAGATGGGCGAGGGCGAAACCTTGCGCATAACCGCCTCCGATGCTGGCTTTTACAAAGATGTGCAGTCGTGGGCCAATGTTACCGGAAACGAGGTGCTTGAGCTCACGCAGGATGGCGCTGAAATTTCGGCTATCGTACGCAAAGGGAAAGGGAAAACGTCAAAAGCCACTAATAAAGATGGTGGGAAAAATGCAACCCTCGTTTGTTTCAGCGATGACCTCGACAAAGCGTTGGCTACCTTTGTTATTGCCAATGGAGCCGTGGCATCGGGTAAAAAAGTCACCATTTTCTTTACCTTCTGGGGGCTCAATGTCATCAAGCGTCAGCAAAAAACCGGGGTCAAAAAAGACATTTTTGGAAAGATGTTTGGCATGATGATGCCTTCGTCAAGCAAAAAACTCGGCCTTTCGAAAATGAACATGGGCGGCATGGGACGCCGCATGATGCGCACCGTGATGAAAGACAAGCAAGTTGATTCGCTTGAAAACATGATAAAAACCTCCATGGACAACGGCGTTGAGTTTGTGGCCTGCCAAATGTCGATGGACGTGATGGGCGTAAAAGCCGAAGAATTCATCGACGGCGTACAAATTGGCGGCGTAGCCTCCTATCTCGAGCGCACCGAAGACGCCAACCTGAACCTGTTTGTATAAACAACCACATCCACGATACACATGAGCCCGGTAGTAATGCCGGGCTTTTTTATACCTTTTATTATTTGGGTGGCTGCCCGCCGTGTTTTATTCGCAGCGGCAGCATTCCATAGCCCCTTTGCCAAAACCAGCAATCAACGTGCAAGCCACAAAACGTCGGCCACCGGGCTTTCCGCTGTATCTTTTGCTCCGTGAACTACGCAAAAGGATGCCGCTCCAATCCCTGCCACGGGAGCCGATGGTTTCAAACATCATTCTTGGTGGACAGTTTAAGGGTCAAAGGTTCGCGAGCAATAGTGTAGGGTGAAGCTCTACGAATAGGTGAGTTTGTGTGTTATCCAATAGCCCCTAAGGGCGAAAGAGGATATGTTCCGGCCATGGGTACCATCCCGCAATTATCAACAGTACCAGTTGGCCGGATGTTGGTGGTCGTTTATTCACACCGGGCTCCATTCGCACCCAATTACATTGGTGCTCATTCGCCCGGTGCTATTGCTTTCCGCCCCTTTGGGGCTACTAATG
>JAQIDF010000532.1 GCA_027858145.1 Prolixibacteraceae bacterium
TCCGATGTTTCGCGCGAAAACCTGGCAATACTATCGTTTAACGAAATCCGCTCCTTTTCGTTTCTCCAGTCATAAACAATAGCATCAAGCGATTTTTGCAGGTGGCTTATACCAATTGGAAACACTTCGTATGGTAAACCCATATATTCAGAAAGCGCTTCAAGATTGGCCTGGTATTCACCTGGCAGCCCGGTTTCGAGCAGCATTAACCTTTTAAGCGATTCACCAAAATAGTTTTTGGCGGTTTTCGGGTTAAAACCCCACTCGCGAACATGCTGCTTATAATTGCGCAACCATCCATTGGTGACCAAATAATTTCCCTGTTTGATAAAATGGTAAATAGAGGGCAGTGAAAACAATAACTCGAAACATTGTTCTAATTGTACAACCTCGATGTTATTGAAGTTTTTCAAGCCGGTTTTTGAATTTCGTAAACAGGTGCTTACAATTACTATGATCTTATCGTACTCCTCGGCCTTATTACCAATAAGCTCAAGAATAGCTTTATCATCAACAGGTTTTGCCGTACAATTGGCAGCAAAACTTTTTAAATCCACATCAGGATAATCGCCTGTGTGCAGCAGGTGTTCCACCTCGGGCACCAACGAATTACATATATAAATACAAAGCTTGTCCTTCATTTTTACTTAACCGGATATGTTCCAAATTCACGTACAGCATCTGAAATGGCGTGCAAAACTTCATCGGGCACCTGGTATGGGATTTCACCATGGTTATCGGACAAAATGAACCCGCCACCCGGAGCTGCCTTTTCGATGGCCGCACGAACCACTCCCTGTGCTTGTTCGGTCGTCCATCTGCGCATTTCAATACCGTTCAGGTTGCCCAATATCGTTATTTTTTCGCGAAAAGCTGTTTTTAAGTCTGATAAATTCTCCAATGAACTTGCACCAATAACAGCGGTACCCGTTTGTGGCAATAAATCGGCTACGGGCAAAACATTCCCCGAAGCAAAGTGGGTAGCAGTTGGCCCATTGATGCGGTTAATGGTACGCTTGTCAATTTCGAAACCGGTTTCAATATATTTTTCGCGTGGGATGATGGTAGGTGATGATACGGGATCGAAATAACAAATTGCGGTAGCTCCGGCATCCAACTGCGCGTTGGCCCAATTCACGCAAAATTCTTCATTTACCTTCATCAGGTGGTCGAACAAATCTTTTCTGAAGTGCATAATATCGAGGTATTTGTCGAACCCCATTTGCATTACGGGCAACGAAAAAGGCGACATTACGACCCCGATTAGAGGAATATCACCGGCCGAAATGGTTTTGAGCTTTTGGGTTGCCTCAAGCACCTTTTGCAGCATTGCCGATTCACTGATTTTTGGTGCTTCAAGCTGCATTATCTGTTCCACATCTCGTATAAAAGGCATGCCAGAATTGGGTGGGCCATCCTCACTGAAAATCACTCTGCCACCAAAAGCTTCAATCTCGATTGGAGCATAAAAAAAGGTATAAAAGCAATCGTTTTTATATTTTTTTTGTAAGCGAATTTGTCCTTCAACAACGTTTTCGGGTTTTGAAAAATATTCTTTAATGCTCATGCCCAACTCCTTTGCACCGTGCATGGTGAGTAATAAGAATAAAGGTACACGGTCGGGTTCCTTGTGCGAAAGGGCTGTTAATACCCTCTGTATTGGCGTCATGCTTTCTGCCTTCATTTTGCGTCCTCCATTAGTTTTGATACAATTTGAACAGCTTCCGAAACATTGGCACCACAAGCATCTGCACCAACTTCTTTCCACATTTGATTATCGAAGCGAAAAGGTGCACCACCAACTACTATTTTCACATCGCTGCCATTGAGTTTATTTTTCAACTCCTTAACATGCAAGGCTGAAGGAAGCATCAATACTGAAAGCAGTAATATTTTGATATTGTCGCGCTGCACTAGTTCAACGAGTTTATCAATGGTAAGTCCTCCGCCCAGGTCAGAAAGTTCAAAGCCACTGGCCCGTAACGATGAAAAAATTATACGTTTACCCAGCATGTGGTAATCTTCAAACACACCGATGGCCATTTTGGGCTGTGCCTTTCTATCAGGACTTTAAGGTGGTAATATCTTATCGATAAGTTCTTCGCATATTATGCCACTCATGTAAACCTGCGAAAGCGAAAGTTTCCCGTTTTCCCAATCTTCACCAATGCGGTTCAGCGCGAGCGATACAAGTTCGCCCACCACCTCAATGGGAGAACCGATTGAAAGTGCATCGTTAAACACCTTTTCGGCTGCCAGTTTGTCGAGCATGAGTAAAGCCCGCTCAAGATTTTTGCTGTGAAGTTCGTATTTACTCATGGTTGTATTATGATGTTCTTGTTATTTCTTAGTTTTATATTTAGCTGAAAAGATACAAATTATAATTATATAGTTGAACCCTATCTCCGGGGCTGCGGTTTTTTAGTTACCTCTCTCCACAGGCTTATGCTTCGACAAGCTCAGAAGCCGCCCGTGGTTATAGCCCTGCACTTGTACAACCCCTATCTCCGGGGCTGGGACTTAGTCATTGCTCGTTTTCCGTGGGCTTATGCTTCGACAAGCTCAGCAGCCGCCCACGGTTATTGAAATTGAACCGCTTCGCGGCACACGCTGCATTAATATTAAGAACTTTTCTGATAATGTTGCTTCACCAGTATACTTTTCATTTAGCTCATGAGATGTATTCCTATGCACCACATTACGCTTTTGGCATCGACTGTCTGCTCCGAAGGAGCTGTATCTCAATAACCGTGGGTGTCAGCCCACGGCAACGCGGTAAGTGTTAACCGCAGCCCCGATAGGGGTTGTACATAATTAAGGGAAATACTTCTCATCGTATTCAATACCAAATTCCTTCAATAAGCGTTTTAACTCTTCTTCAAAAGTT
>JAQIDF010000466.1 GCA_027858145.1 Prolixibacteraceae bacterium
AGCCTGTCGAAAGGGCTGCTGCAACTGTCACCAAAACTAATCCTGTAATTCCAAAA
Organism: Prolixibacteraceae bacterium; assembly: GCA_027858145.1. GTDB lineage: Bacteria > Bacteroidota > Bacteroidia > Bacteroidales > Prolixibacteraceae > Roseimarinus. The sequence continues at coordinate 57 of JAQIDF010000466.1, forward strand.
GCTTGTTTTCCTGCAATAGATAAGGCAACTTCTTTTTCCTGAATTAACGTATCAGCACCAACCAACATAGTAGAACCTAGCGCAACTAAAATATAAATAAAAATAACTGCAATTACTGCTGATATTGTAGCTCTGGGCAATATCTTTGTAGGATTTTTAATATCTTCATAATCATAGGACAATAATTGAAATCCCTCATAAGCCATAAATATGGTTGCGGCTCCAATAATTGCTGTACTCCAACCTTTAGGTTCAATTCCGGCTGTCAGTTGTTCAGGACTCCATTGAATTATTCCGAATATTGACAGACCCAGAAGAATAAATAATTTCCCCCAAACTGTTATTATTTCTACCCTGGATGAATCTCCCACTCCCCTCAGATTTACTAATGCCAATGCCGCGATGATACTGAATGCAAGTACTCGTGGAAACCAACTCCCCAAGTTAAAGACGTGTGCTACATAATGTCCGAATGTAAACGCATAAACAGAAATGGTTAAAATGTATCCAAGAATGAGTACCCATGATAAACTTCCTGCTATCCCTTTGTGATTGATCTCATTGAGGAAGGTAAAAGCACCACCACTTTTTTTATATTTAATGGATAATTGACTGTAACTAAATGCTGAAATTAGAGCGATAAGTCCTGCTAATACAAAACTTAACCAAGCCCACTGTCCGGCAACACTAATAATTACTCCTAACACTGAAAAAATCCCACCACCGACCATGCCTCCCACAGCCATTGACCATGTGGCGTTGAAACTCATTTTTTTATTTTCTTTTGCCATCTCACTTCCTTTCATTTATGTTTGATAAGGCACAGAATTTGGTAAATGCAAAGCATTTACGAACACTTATTAGAATATAAATTAAGTGATTAATTGCTTGTTAATTGCTCTGCCGATTAGGAATTATACAACTTTTATCACACAAATACTAAATAAACACTAATCACAAGTATATTACCAAATTATAATACTTCACCCAAATGTTTATAATTGGACGAAATAACTTTAAAAACTTCATCCATACGCCCGTTTAACATCATTTTCCCCATATATAAAGCTACACCTTTCATCTGGTCAAATTCCAACTTGGGAGGCATGGCGAGGGCATTCGGATCAGTCTGAATTGAAACCAATACAGGACCTACATGCATAAAGGCCTTTTCTAATCCTGATTGTACATCATCCGGATCATCAATATAAATACCTGTCATTCCCATTGCTTCCGCTATTTTCATGAAGTCAGGGTTTAACATATCTGTTTCTGTATCGGGAATCCCGGCTACTTGCATTTCCAGTTTCACCATTCCCAATGACCGGTTGTTAAAAATAATGATCTTTACGGGTAACTTATATTGAACAATAGTCATGAGGTCGCCCAACAACATCGAAATACCTCCGTCGCCGCAGAAGGCAATAACCTGTTGGTCAGGACGGGCAAGCGCAGCACCTATTGCCTGTGGCATTGCATTTGCCATTGAACCATGATTGAACGAACCCAGCATTTTGCGCCCTCCTGTTCCATCAATATAGCGTGCAGCCCATACACAACTCATCCCGGTATCAACCGTGAAAATGGCATTTTTGGCAGCCAACTCATTAATCACAGAGGCAACAAATTCAGGATGAATTTCATTTTGTTTCCCGGTATCCTTCACATAAGATTGTAATTTTTTTTTGACTTCCTGATAAAATTCCAATTGCTGATCAAGAAAAGTGGAATCTTCCTTCATTCCTAACAGAGGCAAGAGTGCCTGCAAGGTATCTTTCACATCTCCACAAAGACCCAGATCGAGTTTAGCCCTTCGCCCGAGGTTTTCGGGTTTAATGTCAATTTGAACGATTTTATTTTCAACCGGCATGAAGGGTGTATAAGGAAAATCTGTTCCTAATAATACAAGTAATTCACATTCGTGCATTGCGTGATAGGCCGATGGAATCCCCAGCAATCCGGTGAGGCCAACTTCATAAGGGTTATCATACTGGATCGCCATCTTGGCTTTATAAGAATAAGCAACCGGGGCCTTTAGCTTTTCAGCCAGTTGAATAACTTCTTTACGTGCCTCAGCAGCGCCCAGTCCGCAGTAAATAGTGACCTTTTTATACGAGTTTAACAGTTCTGCCAGTTGCACGAGTTCGTCTTCAGATGGCCTGACAACAGGCTGGTTCCGGAAAAGTGAGGTCGTTGTTTCAGCTGCTACTGCGGGAAGATCGGTAATATCACCCGGCAATCCAATAACTGCTACGCCTTTTTGATGCACGGCATTTTGGAGAGCGGCCTGTAACATGCGTGGCAATTGTGCAGGCGTAGCAGCTATCTGATTGTAGCAACTGCAATCGTCAAAAAGTTTTATTGTGTTCGTTTCCTGAAAAAAGTCTGTTCCAAACTCTTTGGTTGGGATGGTGGAAGCGATAGCCAATACGGAAGCTGATGAACGGTGTGCATCATACAATCCATTTAATAGGTGGACATGCCCGGGTCCACTACTGCCCGCACAACATGCCAGGCCGTTCAGTTGTGCTTCGGCTCCAGCTGCATAAGCAGCCGTTTCTTCGTGCCGTACGTGGATCCATTTGATTTTACCGTTCCGATGTACTGCTGCATTTACATGATTGAGACTATCGCCTGTTACAGCATAAATTCTTTGGATTCCAGCAT
>JAQIDF010000076.1 GCA_027858145.1 Prolixibacteraceae bacterium
TAGTTTTATCATCAGCGATGAAAACCTGGATATATTCAGGCAGGAGAAAGATATTAACGGGTACAAGTCGTTTTATGAGAAGAATTATTAACTGAAAGACACCGCTTTCGGCGGAGGAAATTACTCCCACAAAGACGCAAAGGACACAAAGAAAAACATATTTTTATTGTTTGATCGTCCGTCTTCGGCGAAATAATAAATCATGGTAAAACGTAAAGGATAACCATGTAACCATACCACTAAATATCGTAAACAAAACTGGCAGAAAACGGTTCTGAAAGTTTTGAGTATTAATTTGATTCAGTTTAATGGAAAGAACATTACACATGTCTATTGTTATGTCTAAAATCTAACGATCTATTGTTTCAGGCCATCATCAAAAAATCCTCACCTTCAATTTTACCTTTTGATAAAAGGTGGTTGCGAATTTTTTCTCGTGCTCCGTGGTTCCCTACATACGACAGGATAAAAGCCGGGGCTTCCCAGTTAAATTCTTCGTAATAAATGCAGCAGGCATCTTCTAAAAAACGGGACTTCACATCGATGTAACCCTCCACAAAAATTCCTTTTCCCATAAGATATTCAACCCGCTTGCGGGTTTTGCGCCCTGCTCCCCACACCCATATATTCCGGAAGAGAAACATCATCGGCATCAATGCGGGCGATGTATTCACCCCGGGCAGTATTATTTCCTTTATTGGCTGCATATGTAACACCTTGCCGGGGCTCTTGCAACAAAACAATGCGCTTGTCGTTTTGGGCAAACTCACGGGCAATAACGGTACTGTTGTCAGTTGAATTATTATCGACCAGCAACAATTCAAAATTGCAGTATGTTTGATCAAGAATACTTTGAATGGCACGTGCAATGGTCGCCCCTGCATTGTAGAAAGGCATAACAACCGACACCCTGATTTTTCCGTTACACACATTGCCCATAAAAAAGAGTTCTATCTTATGCTATTTTGTACAAACATTAATCACTAAAGCGCTTACCGGGTCAGGTCCATGAAAACATTTTCGATGGTCCTTGATTTTTCATTTAAGGTTACGACCGTAACACCCTGTTCAACTGCCCACTTAAACAGCATCGGGCGGATATCCTCTTCAACCGACGAAGTGACCATGCAATGATTTGCTTCAATTTGTTCAACCGAAGCTGCAAACGGCAATTGCCTGATTAGCCCAATATCTAAATCCTCAACTGTAGCCAGTTCTACCTGTTGTCCCAGACCAATTGCCATTCGTTTAATGCTGGCGGTGTCGCCATCGGCAATAATTTCACCATTGTTGATAATAATCACCCGGCTGCAAATGGCTTCCACTTCCTGCATGATATGCGTTGAAAGCATCACCGTTTTATGTTTGCTGATGTTGGTAATCAGGTTACGGATTTCTTCGAGCTGATTGGGATCCAGACCTGATGTAGGTTCATCAAGAATAAGTACTTCGGGGTCGTGAATCAGTGCCTGTGCAAGTCCTACCCGCTGCCGGTAACCTTTCGACAAAGCCCCTATTTTTTTATGGGCCTCCGATGTTAACCCGGTCATCTCCACAACCTTTTCAACCTGCTTTCTTTTACTTTTCAGTTTGTAAAAACCGGCCACTACAGCAAGATATTCGCGAACATACATTTCGGGGTACAAAGGGTTGTGCTCGGGCAGGTAGCCAATTTGAGCCCTGAAGCGTGTAGCCACGGGCGATACTTCAAGTCCGCAAACCCGGGCGCTACCTTCATCGGCCGGCAAAAAACCTGTAAGTATTTTCATTAGTGTTGATTTTCCGGCACCATTAGGGCCAAGAAAACCCACAATTTCGCCGGCATCAACATCAAACTCTACACGGTTTAAAGCCTTTTGCTTTCCGTAGCTTTTCGATATGCCGTTTACCTTTATTGACATACTACAAATGTAATAATATGATCGAAAAAGTTAGCAGATTTTCATGAGAGGAGCATTTTTAAATAATTGTATTTTCTATATTATTTCAACAAATCGAGATTACCTACCATCTCCATTCCGGCATGCTTACCGCTTCCTTCGAACAACAAAGAACCATCGTTATACGTAACACGAACATTTATTGCGGCAGTTATACTTTCGTGAATCACCCGTTCCATTTCACCCAGAACCGGTGCTTTCAGTGCTCCGGCATGTTCGCTATGCCCCTCAATCCCGATACGATATTTTTCATACTCAATTGAAATGTGAACATTTGCCCCGCTAACTTCAATTTCCCGGATTTTTGCTCAGCTATACCTAAAAAAAATAGCGGTTTGAAAACAAACCGCTATCGGATACACCTATTAATATCTCTTATTTAGTAAGCTGCTTGAAATTGATCAAGGAACCTTACATCGTTTTCGAAGAATAAACGAAGGTCTTTCACTCCGTATTTGAGCATGGCAATGCGTTCTACGCCCATTCCGAAAGCAAATCCGGTGTATTTTTGATTATCGATACCACACAATTCAAGCACGTTGGGGTCGACCATGCCACAGCCCATAATCTCGAGCCATCCGGTATATTTACATACGTTACATCCTTTTCCGCCACATATCGAACAGCTCACATCCATCTCGGCTGATGGTTCGGTAAATGGGAAATACGAAGGGCGTAAACGGATATCGGTTTTTTCACCGAA
>JAQIDF010000129.1 GCA_027858145.1 Prolixibacteraceae bacterium
CCTTTCTGAAAACAGTCACTTACGAAAGTAAACTCCTTGATTTTCAGAAAGGCCAAGCCTTGAAATTGAACTTTTCGATTCAAGCACTTGAAAAAAAGGTAGTTTTCTTGCTGACACTACTTAAGCCAATATTGACCTATTTTCTTTATTTGAACAAATAGCATATCTCACAATCTTATCCTCTCAACTCCTTTACTTTACCTATAGAGAACTTTACTTTTTCTGTGATTACATCCCAACGGCCACCTGCGATTACATCTTTTGGGGTTAACTGAGAACCAATTCCCACGCAGCTAACACCTGCAGCAAACCAACTAGCCAGGCTCTCCTCTGTTGGAGCAACTCCACCTGAGGGCATAATATTCGTCCATGGGCATGGTGCCTTAACAGCTTTGGCAAATGAAGGTCCGCCAACTTCTTTACCGGGGAATATTTTCACAATTTCTACCCCAAGCTCTTCAGCTAAACTTATTTCCGATACGGTACCACAACCTGGCATCCAAGGTATTTTTCGACGGTTTGCAACTTTGGCAATTTCGGGATTCAGGTTAGGCGAAACCAAAAAGTTTGCACCCAGCTGAATGTACAATGCAGCAGTTGCAGCATCGGGTATAGACCCTACGCCTAAAATCATTTCGGGACATTCAACAGCAGCCCATTTGTTCAAAGCTGCAAATACCTCATGGGCAAAATCACCACGGTTAGTAAATTCAAACGAACGTGCACCACCATCGTAGCAGGCTTTCACCACTTTTTTTACTATTTCCACATCCGAGTTATAGTATAAAGGTACAATACCGGTTTCTATGATGGTATTTAATGTTTCTAATCTTTTAAAACGAGCCATTTTATTTTTTTTAAATTATTTAACCAACTATCTGTCAACCCTGGCACTTCCGCCACCAATAATTTTTTCAACCTCGGGCAAAGTTGCCATTGTGGTATCTCCGGGCGTAGTCATAGCCAGCGCACCATGAGCAGCGCCATATTCAACAGCTTTTGCGCCATCGTTAAACTCAAGAAAACCATAAATTAAACCTGATGCAAAGCTATCACCACCACCAACACGATCCATAATTTCAAGGTCTTCGCGATGTTGTGCTTCATGAAGTGTTCCGTCGGAATAGCAAATAGCGCCCCAGGAATTTACCGTTGCTGTTTTTACTGTGCGTAAAGTCGTTGCAATAGCCTGAAAGTTAGGAAAGGTTTTTACTGCATTTTCAATCATGCTTTTGTAACCCGACAAGTCTAATTCTTTCAGGTTTTCATCATTACCCTCAACTACCAATCCCAAACAGGCGGTAAAATCTTCTTCGTTACCAATCATTACATCAACATATTTTGCAATTTCCCGGTTAACCTCCTGTGCTTTTGCTGCTCCACCAATGGCTTTCCAAAGTGAAGGGCGGTAGTTCAAATCGTATGAAACAATTGTGCCATGCTTTTTAGCAACTTTTACAGCTTCGATTACTGTCTCAGCGGCAGTTTCTGAAAGCGCTGCAAAAATACCTCCGGTATGAAACCAGCGTACACCCAGGGTTCCAAAAATGTACTCCCAATCGATATCGCCTGGTTTTAACTGAGAAGCTGCGGTATTTCCACGATCAGAAACACCTTTTGCACCACGGATACCAAAACCTCTTTCGGTAAAATTAAGACCATTACGAACCGTCCGGCCGCAACCATCATAATCAACCCACTTTACAAATTGCGTATCTAATCCCCCCTGAAGCATAAAATCCTCGACAAGAGCACCTACTTCATTATCGGCCAAAGCAGTAACAATTGCCGTTTTTTTACCAAAACACCTTCTAAGGCCACGGGAAACATTATATTCACCCCCACCTTCCCAGGCTTTGAACTGCCGGGCCGTTCTGATACGACCTTCTCCCGGATCAAGTCTTAACATTACTTCTCCTAGTGAAATACAATCGTATGTACATTCTGAACCTGATTTGATTTTCATCGTATTCTGTTTTTATAAATTTATTAAAAGAACCAAAGTTTAACTGCCATTAATAGAATAGCAACCAACAGGATACGCTTTATCCAAACATCTCCTTTTTTTACGGAAAAAGTACTCCCCAGCCATCCGCCTGTAGCACTTCCTATTCCTAAAACTAAGCCTGCCTGCCAGTTAATTACATCTTGAAATATAAATACAACCAATGCAGCAGCTGTATATATTAAAGCAACTAAAACTTTTATACTATTTGTTTTCACCAATGACAACCTGTTAATTTTCACCAGCGAAAGAATCATTATAAACCCAACACCGGCGTGTAGAAAGCCACCGTATATCCCGATAAAGAAAAAAGCAATAATGCCAAAAATTCTGTATTTACCCGTAATCCTTTCTAACTGATCGGAATTGATTGATGGGCTTAAAACAATTAAAACGGCTACTATCACCATTACAATCGACAAAATCCTGCTAAACAGTTCTTCAGGAATATCAACAGCCAATTGTGCACCAATAATTGCTCCAAACAAAGCACTTATTCCTAAGTAAATTCCAAATGAACCTGGCGACACCTTTTTCCTTTTAAAATTTGACACAGAAACGACATTCTGAGCCATTAAAGCCACCCTGTTTGAAGCATTTGCTACTGTAGGCGGTAATCCTAAAAAGATCATAACAGGTAGTGTAATCAGAGATCCACCACCAGCAACAACATTGATAAAACCAGAAGCAATACCTGCTGCAATAAGAATAATATAGTCAATTCCTGTCATAAAAATGTAGTTGTGTTAAGTATAGGCTTTAATGAATTATTTATTTATAACCTGCGATCATGAAAACAGCAGACCTCCGCTTAAATCCATCCCATTATTTTTAAACGATTGCTTTTAAATTTATATCTCTTTAATTCAAACATTTAAATTGTTATTGTTTCCCCAGGTTTCACACTTGTATTATTTATTTTAATCGCTTGTGTACCACAATTGGTTAATTCAATTTCTTCATTAATAACTTTCAGCCACAAATCTGTTTTATGACTAGCAGTTAATTCTGTTCCCTTCAAAACTACTTCCGAAACATCCAGCAACAGAAAGTGCTCTTCTTTGTAGATGATTTTTTGTGCATTAGTTTTCAATTCATCAGGACAGTTGCTGGCTGACACAACCTTCCAGTTGTTGGCATTAAATTCCTGATAATCATCAACCATTAAACGCTCTTCGAAATTTTCAAAAGGGAACAACATTGTACTCCACGAGAAATCGTTGCTGAATGAATTTTCAAAAACAGCCCTTCCTTTGCCCCTGGATGATGCTTTCGAGATCGTTTGGGCTGAACTTTCCAGTTGTACAATGTCAAGGCCGGCACCATCGGGAAATACCGATCGGATATGTGTACCAACTTTTTCAACATCGTAATGCCCTTGCCATATCTGCTGTGCGGTATGATTTTTACTTATCGCCTCAAACTTATCGCGAATAATCCAAAAACCCTCTTTGATAAAAATTACCGTTCGATATGTTTCTACACCTAAGTGTTTGTTCCCGTCGTGTTCACCTACAAATAAATCAAAGGCTTCCGAGTTTTTCCAGGCTATTACCTTTGGAGTTGGCAATACCTCAAATTTTCCAAAACCACTTCCCCCTTTGTTTCCTTTCCAATTTCGTCCCTGAGGAATTGAATCGACTAACGCAACATTTTTCACCCATGAATTTTTAAACTCACGTAAATCCTCCAAATAATACCGAACCTGGTAGTTGGGGAGTATCATGTTTCCAAAAGCATAAGCTTCAACGCCAAGGATATCACCATGTTGATGATCCATTTTATCAGGTGTAATTCCTGCTGAAACAATCATGTATAAATCATCTTTTCCCCAGCCGCTTCGCATTACATAATAACCCGTTTGGGGTAATGCACATGAACCAATTACAGGTTCTTTTTCCTTAACAGAACTTAAACGTTCAAGTTGCCCGGGTTTAAGAAACCAGTAGTAATCAGATTCTACTTTGGATGAAGCAAAACTGGCATATTCAGGCTCACCAAAAAGAACAGTTCCCAAAGCCATGGTATGGTCAATTTCGTTGAATTCTGCCCAGGGATTATCCGTATCATCCTGCAATACAGGGGCTTTTTTATTGGGCATTTCAATTTTCAGCAGTACATCAAACAATCCTTTAATCCTATTTTCCCAAACCGGTTCTAATTCCAATCCATTCAATTTAGCTAACTGGTAAGGGTAAAAATAATTTTCAATGTCGCTAATGTGATAGTGTACAGAGCGCTCGAACTGAAACCCATCGGGGTAAATTTCTTTTTCAAGGTGCTCTTCCAAACGCGTTAAAGCACGCTCCTTCCATAAATCTGCACCTTCAATTTCGGGAAAAAGAAAAGCCAGCATAGCCAATGCACTCATCCCCCGGGTTTGATGGTTACCCTCACGGTACTTAGGACTTTGATGGTATAATTTAGCTGCCGTATGTAAAAACGTACGAATCATTTCTAGTTGCTGACTGGTAGAATATTCTTCGGAAGCCAGTAATATTTGATGAACCTGTAACCAGTTATACACCCTGTTTCCGGCACGATAAACTTCGTAAGCCCCGTTGCCATCTTCAATGATCTCATATTGATTATTGTTGAATGCATTGTTTAAGGACTTAGCCTGCTCAGGAATATAATCGAGATACTTCTTTTCACCGGTATAATGATAAAGCAAGGCTATACTTCCGGCCTTGTGTTGCCGGGTTAAATGGCGATATGGATAAGAGGTCACTGTTTCCCCTTTCAGATTCTGAAAACCAATCTTCCATTGGGTTGTTGCAGGATATAAATCTAAATGCTTATAGGCTTCATTTGTGTGATGCACTTCACGCTCCGAATACAAATCATTGTATTCATTAAAACGGTTTTCAAAATTCTTCCAGTCGAAAAAATATCGTTCGGAAAATCGTTCTTTAAAATACAATGCAAGCTCTTCAAGCGCTTCGCTTTGTTTCCCTGAGTTATATTTATCCTGGATAATCTGCAATTCAGAATCATAACTTATATCCAACAAATTTATAATCTCTCTGTCGGTTAAAACATGGTTAATGGGAACCATTTTACTTTGTGCAAACAAAGCAACTGGTAACATAAAAAGTAATATTAATTTAAGTTTATTGATCATCCAATTAATCATTTATGGTAAAACTAAATTTTTGTATTCTATCAAAAACAGCAACTGAGAGACAATTTATTAAACTATTTTTTAACGAACGAACTAACCATTATGATATTTTTATTGTCTATTGTTTTCACAAAGTACACTCCGGGTTTCAATTCTTTTACATTGATGCTGCCACTACATTTTTGTTTCAAAATGCAAACCCCCCGGAGATTATAAACCTCAACCATTTTATTATCTACACCATCAATAAAAATAATATTCTCTGCTGGGTTGGGAAATATTGTAAGACTCTGTGATTTTCGAAGCTCGTTCAATGATGTTTCATTGTCATAACCCCATATTTCAAATTCACTATAACTATTCCATTCACTACTTGAGTTACCATGGCCAACAATACGGACATAACGAGCTTTAACATCTTCAAAATCATAAATAATCAGTGATTCCTCAGTCAATTCTGTTGTAATATTCATCAATTCTTCCTGAAATGTTACTCCGTCAGTAGATGACAAAATATCGAACATGGAATGACGTTCATTTGCTTTATAAACTCCTGCTTTAATAAAAGCAACCTTATATTCTTCACCCATATCGAGCGTGATGTGTGCCCCATCTCCTTCACCAGACCACCGGTTTTCCAGGTCGCCATCAAAAACATTTTCTGCCACATTCCCTTTTTCCGCTTCTTCATCACTTGCTACGGCAGAAACAATTGGCAATTTAACAGCATCATTATCAGCGCCATCCTGCCCTATTGCTATCTCTAAATTTATATTCGATTCATCGTTGACCAGTACTATTGCATTGCGTGGAGCAACACTCTTATTCTCATGAATGGTTATTTCTACATTCTCATCACCATTACCTGTTGATTGAGAAATTTCAATCCAATCGACTAAAGTAGATACACTCCAGGTGGTATTCGATGAAATTTCCAATGCTACTGTTTCTGCAACGCTTGATATACTATAAGCTTGTTTTTTTACCGTTAAATAAGGAACTGATATTTCAGCCTGTACAATGGCAATTGTTTTTTGAATTAATTCATCGGCATTGATCGTTTCAATACTAATTTGGGCTGTCCTAATTTCACCTGTTGTATTTTCTAATACTTCAATAGCAACTTCGTTATCGCCATCGCCTTCTGTAGTTGAAACAGACAACCAATTGGCATCTTCAACAATTTTCCAACTTAAATTCGAAGTAATGGCTATATATTGCGAACCACCTTCTTTTAGTACATTTAATGTAGAAGGAGAGATGTTAAGATATTCACCGGTAGAAACACCCACATCTTTTGCGGCAAGTGGTTTATACAACACCGCTGATGACTCAAGTTCATCTGCACCATAATTATATGGAGCATTTCTAACCTGACCTTCTACATCAATATTGATATTGCCAACTACATTATTGAATGTTGTATAAGTAGGAGAATTTGGCGTTGGTTTATACATCCCAAATTCAGAATCGTATTGCAAAACGGGATCAATGAGCCCCGCTTCATCATTTGTAAAAGTTATATTTGTACCAACCTCTGCATCAGCCGTTGCATACAAAATATTATCACTCCAGGTAATGTCAATGGGATCATTGATATAATTCACCAATGAATTTTTAATTCCTGAGATTATATTATTGGCAAACACCACATCACGTGGAGGCTTGCTATATTTTCCATTGTTGTCGTACCCAATTTCAATTCCATAATCACAATTCACCACCGTATTATTGGCAATAATCGCCCGTTCAATTCTGAAATGTTTGCTTAAACTGCCATTTCCTTCATCGGCATCACCTTCAGTTAAAGTTATTGGAGCATCCCAGCGAGTACCCGTTAAGCCTTCAAAATAATTATTGATAATTCGGTGATCGGAACCATAAAATCGTACTCCACCGGTTCCTTCTGCACCTTCTCCAAGAAAAAAGTTCCCTTCAATTACCGATTCATTTCCGTGACGTAAAGATAATGTTCCCTGACAACGTTTGAATGTATTATGCGCAATAGTATTTTTATTACATTTTACAGAAATGATTTCAGGATCGCCATTGCATTCTTCAAATAAGTTATTTTGAATGGTGCAAAACCCATCTGATTCTGACATTTCGCTCCACCCAACTCTTATGGCTTCCATTTCATTATCGGCCCGTGGCCCCATGTTTTTAAAGTGGTTATATTCAATCACATCGTATTGTGAAACCTGTTCCTCATTGGTTCCATCAATCCGAATAATATTTCCCAGTGTATATTTGTTTTGAAAAGTATTGTGGTCAATTTGATTATGATGACTTAAACCTACCGGATCGTCCCATAAACTCTGAATACTGATCCATACAGAAGAGTTACGATCTGTTTCATCATCCTCTTTATAAAAAGGCTCATTAGATCCATCTAACCAGTTCTGTGTGATGCGAATATGATTACATGTTTGTATCTTAAAAGTCGTTGATTTTTCATAGATATTGATCACAAAGCCCTGTATGATTACATGTGAAGAGTGCCTTAGGTCGAAATAAGTTCCCTCATTTAAAATAACTTTTCCAATCTCTTCGGCCCTGATAATTATTGGTTGTTCTTCTGTTCCTTCAACATCCTCGATTTTTACAGATTCTGCATCATACGTACCATTTGCCAATATTAGTTCATCACCGGGCTGAACGGTTTTACATGCATCTTTAAAATCATCAAAATCGGTAAATACAGTCTGAGACCATGATAATTTAACGATCAAAAGAAAAAACAACAATTGTATAGAATATTTTAACATACCTATTTGAGTTATTATATTTGAGTTTAATAGACTAAAACATAGTCGTAATTTTGGTTTTTATTCAATTCAAAACAGCCTTATAGTTGGTTGCATCAACAACCGATGGCTCAAACAACATAGCTGGAACATCGCATCTTCCATTATTAACCGTTGAATTAAGGCCGGTAACCTCTTCCTTGTTAATTACATGATAAGCCAGTTCTACAGCGCTATGAGCAAGTTCTTCTATTGGCTTGTAAATTGACATCGTTACTCCGCCATTTTTCATTGACGATACAAACTCTTCCGTTGCATCTTGCCCGGTTATAACAACCTCATTTTCGTTATAACCATGATCTTTTAAAGCATCATAAGCACCAATTCCCAGAGGATCGTTGCAGGCAATAACTGCGTCAACTTTAGCAGGATGAAAATCAAGTATTTTATTTACTTTATGTTTTGCATTATCATATGACCAGTCGTCTACAAATGTTTCATAAATAACATTCAATTTTTCATTCGCTCCAAGCATTGATAATTTTTGGGTTATTCCGTTTTTAACAAAAAGTGCATTTCCGTCATTAGAATCGCCGTATAAAAGAATACAATTGCCTTGTGGCACTCTGTTGGCGACATATTCAACTAAAAGGGCACCAACTTTTTCATAATGAAAGGAAACCAGATAATCAACCTCTGAATTACGGATTAACCGATCATATGATATTACAGGCACCTTGTTCCGATGTGCATTACGTACAATGCCGGCAGCAGTATTTTGATTGGCAGCAATCACAATCAACACATCAACTCCTGCGTTTATTAATTCCTCACCCTGTTCAAGCTGTTTGTTTTCATCCTTTTCAGCATCACGCAACAATACTTCAATACCCAATTCTTCAGCCTTCTCCCTGATATACTGAATATCCATTTGCCATCGGGTACTTTGAGTAGTATGCACCAATAACCCAATTTTGGAGGTACTATTACTTGAACATGAGATTGCAACAATGAACAATGTAATTACCAAAAATATATTTTGAAACCCTTTCATAATTATACAGTATTAACAAGAAATAAAGAGCCGGCATACGCCGGCTCTTCATCATCTAAATTCAGCGTAAAACAACAAATAAACTGTTAAGCAATTTTCATCTTCTACATTTTAATAAATTGAGCAATACCTAATTCACCTTTTGAGTTTATTGATTTAATCAAATAAACCCCTGAAGGTATATTTTCAATATTTATATTATTTGTATTTTCTTCATGGATTATTTGCTGACCTTTCATGTTGATAACTTCAATTACTGAAATATCTTCCCCTGTAATTGAAATTTTCGAAGAAGCAGGATTCGGAAATACCTGAATATCGATGGTATTAGAAAGTAAACTTACAGAGCTTGTACTTTCATAACCCCATACTTCAAATTCAGTAAAACTGTTCCATTCGCTACCTGAATTACCATGACCTACAATACGTACGTATTTAGCATCGATGTCATCAAAATCATAAATTACAAACTCTTCATCTGAAATTTCAGATGTGATATCCATGAGAGCTTCAGTAAAATCTGTTCCATCTGTTGAAGTGAGGATATCGAACATTGAACTGCGCTCGTCACCCTTATACAATCCAACTTTCACAAATGCAACTTCATGTGTTCCATCTAATTCCAAGTCGATATAAGCTCCATCGCCTTCACCTGACCAACGATTGGTCAAATCGCCATCAATGGTGTTTGATGCTTCGTTTCCACTTTGTTCTGTGCTTGCAACTGCACTAACAATATTCAGTTTCACTCCATCAAAGTCTACCGCCTCTTGATTAATTGCTACTGTAATTGTTTCAGCATCTCCATCAGTAAACAGCACTGTGGCACTACGAGGCGAGTAACTAGTATTAGCTTCAGCCACAACTGCTAATTCACCATCATTTTCTCCTGAAGCAGGTTCAATTGTTAACCATTCTGCTTCAGTTGATGCCAACCAGCTAACATTAGCGGTAATTGTTATATTCTGCTCACCACCTTCATTGCCAAAATCTAACGTCTCAACAGAAAGATTAAGTTGAGTATCATCACTGCCAAGTTCCGGAGTTAGCAAATCAGCTGGTATTTCAGCTCCCTCGCCGGGGGCATAGGCTCCTGTTTCGTCCCAGATGGCCCAGTCGATCAATGCACCGTAACTTGAGCTTCCGTTTGAGTCTCCAATTACCCATCGGGTATCGGAAGATGTGGTGGTTGATTCCAGACCTTCACCTGCGAATACACCGTTTATCCAAAGTTTGGCAATACCATTTTCGAAAGTTGCACGGTAAATACAATAATCTAATGCACTAATGCCTTCAGGGAATGCAACATCAAGTTTATCTGATTTCTCAAAGTTTACAATGTTATTTGTTTGGATACGTAGTTTTTCACGTACGATACCTCCTTTTAGTTCAATTTCGGTTACTTTATCGAAATCGGCTGACATACCTTTTGCACGCATAACAACTGTAAATCCTTCACCAGGTACAAAATCATCTGAAAAATCAGGAGCACTCCAATAAGATTTGTCTTCTGATGCTGATTCCATTTTAAGTA
>JAQIDF010000141.1 GCA_027858145.1 Prolixibacteraceae bacterium
TATCTTATCTTTTTTCCGTCAGCTAAAGCAGGACAGTATCTGTCCCGAGTATCGAGGCTGTTGGTTTCAACCAACGGATTTTAAGACAATCACCCCTGAGAAAACCAGAGAGTACAACAAAACCACAGACCTTAACCCTGAAATGGGTTGAATATTAAATCTAAAGCAACTCGATGAACAATGTGGTCATAAATTCAAAATTATATGCACCATGCCTATGGCATTCAGGTTTTTATCCACATCCTTTTTCCCATGGTTGAAACCAAACCGTGTCCCGAGAATCGGGAGGCTACAACATTAAATCATGCCTAAAGGCATTGCAAATTAGTCATTGGATGTTTGCAAGAATCTAAAAACAGGAAAGGTAAATATTAATCACCTAATAGCTAAATTGTTACGATTTTAGCTCCCTTTAGGGCGGGGGGCAAATAAACAACAAACATTCAGTCATTAGTGGGTTAGTCATTAGTAAAATAGTCATTAGTGAATTAGTCATTAGTGAATTAGTCATTAGTGAATTAGTCATTAGTCATTAGTGTGTTAGCGGGTTCGTAAAAGCAGCAAACCCGAAAGGGTTAAATATTAATCACCGCCGGTGAAACCGGGGGTTGCAACAAAACCACAGGCCTTAACCCTGAAATGGGTTGAATATAGCCGCCAATTTGAGAGGCCTGCGAAGTATGCACCGGGATAGTATTATTTCATCTTTTTTCCGTCAGCTAAAGCAGGTCAGCCTGATTCATATGATGACTTGGATGTTGCTGATAAACTACATTGCAGCTTTTTGCTTTGTATCGGAGTTATCTAAAAGTCAAAAACATGGAAAGCAACTCATCCGCAGGATATGAATTGCTCCCGATGCTCGGGACGAGGCTGTTGGTTTCAACCAACGGATTTTAAGACAATCACCCCTGAGAAAACCAGAGAGTACAACAAAACCACAGACCTTAACCCTGAAATGGGTTGAATATTAAAACTTCTTAGAAAGAAAAACGCGAGTCGGAGCTCGCGGCACCCGAAACAGCGAAGCGAACCAACAACCTGAATCTCAACTAAAGCCCCTCCTCCTAATCCCTGTAAAAATCTTTAAACATTCTATAATTCCATTGAAAAACAAATAAAACTCCGAATCATTTAGTCTTGAACTTTTTTGTAACTTATCTTTATGAGTATAGATTTCAGTAATAAGAAAGTTTGGAGAATAAAAAGTTATATTACTATCAAATAAAATCTCCCTTATTTTCGATGCTTTAGGAATCAATGCCGAAAATATCAGGTTGGTATCGACAACTACAGAATTTGAAATCATTTCTTAATACCTTTAAGAAACTTTTCTCCATTATTGTTCCACCAATCTTGATTTATCTGCTCAGCGACGCTCAATATCTCTGATGAGAATTTAGATTTTTGAGCTAAACTCTCAATCTGTAAACGTTTTACAAGATTGATTAAATAACTATCATCAAATCCCTTTTTATTGAGTCTTAGAATCATTTGATTACCCTTATTTTCAATCACTAAATTTTCCATCTCACATGTTTTTTACAAACTTAAAGAAAATACAGTAAATAAATAAAAATACAACAAATAAAATAACATGCACCATGCCTATGGCATTCAGGTTTTTATCCACATCCATTTTCCTATGGTTGAAACCATAGGCTACAACATTAAATCATGCCTAAAGGCATTTGTAATATTAGCCCCAAATATAGGGGCAAAAGCAACAGCACCGTGCAAATGAGTGCCGATACAAATCGGTGCGAATGTAGCCCGGTGTTTGAGAACAACCACCCTCCCGGCCAACTGCTACACCCTATAAAAGCACCACATCATCCATGGCCGGAAATTGCAGCCCGTAACATCGGAGCGAACCTGTCAGGGTTTTTGAAACCTGACAGGGTTAAATACATAAAAATAATATCACCGCAAAGACGCAGAGGCGCAAAGAAAATAGTAATTAGTCATTGGTCATTAGGAATTGGGCGATGTTGCTGATAAACTACATTGCAGCTTTTTGTTTTGTATCGGAGTTATTTAAAAGCAAAAAACATGAAAAGCAACTTATCCGCAGGATATGAATTGCTCCCGATGCATACGAGGCTGTTGGTTTCAACCAACGAACCAGATTCAACAAACTTCTTATATACAAAATTGATAAATATCTATTTATATGCACCATGCCTATGGCATTCTTGTTCTTGTTCGCTTCCATTTTCCTATGGTTGAAACCATA
>JAQIDF010000171.1 GCA_027858145.1 Prolixibacteraceae bacterium
TTTCCCGGACTTGCCGGCGATTTTGTTGGTGCATCGGATGCCCGCTATGCTCAAATGGGATGGCCGCAAAGCCTAATCGACGCACTGCAGTCCGACCGTAAAGCCGTACTCCGAACCGATGCTTTTCGCACATTTATTTTTGTGGCGTTGGCTGCTGCCGGACTATGGGCTTACTGGACAAAGAAGATTAAAGCCCAATATGCACTTGCGTTGTGGGTAATATTAATTTTTGCCGACATGTGGCCAATGAATAAAAAATATCTGAACAACGATGATTTTGTTTCACAACGTAAACTTGAGCAACCTTTTACTGCATCGGCAGCCGACAAAGAAATACTTAAGGACAAAAGCCTCGACTACCGGGTTTTAAATTTAACTGTAAATCCATTTAGCGACGCATCAACTTCTTTTTTTCATAAATCGATTGGCGGATATCATGGAGCTAAGTTGCAACGATATCAAGAATTAATTGAGCATCATATCAGCCCCGAAATTCAACTTATCTCTAAACGCTTTCAGGCGGTTAAATCGCAAGCCGATGTCGATCAGGTTTTTCTTAGCCTCAATGCCATTAATATGCTCAACACTAAATACCTGATTGTTGACAAAAACTCGGCACCGGTTCAAAATTCACAGGCTATGGGCAATGCATGGTTTGTGAAAAGTTTAGAAACTGTTGACAATGCCGATGAAGAAATTGAAAAGCTAGATGAAATCAACATCAAAAACACGGCTATCGTCGATAAACGCTTTTTCGATTTGCTTCCTAAACAGTTTTACCCCTTCGATTCTTCATCAACAATCGACCTGATATCGTATGCACCCAACAAGCTGGTTTACCACTCTGAAACAAAAGTAGATCAGGTGGCTGTTTTCTCAGAGATTTATTACCCAAAAGGCTGGGTAGCCAAAATTGACGGAGAAGAAAATCCACACTTCAGGGCAAATTACATATTGAGGGCAATGCAAATTCCGGCCGGGGAGCATAAAATTGTTTTCGAATTTAAGCCGAAATCATATTACCTTGGCAATAAAATTTCGTTTGCTTCTTCAATCATACTGCTACTCGCTGTTGCAGGTGTGATATTTGTAGAAACCAAGAAAAAAAGAAAGACTCAAAACAATGAAGCGTAAAGGACCGAAACCAGTAAAACGAAAGTTGCTTAACTCGTATTTTGTATCGACGTTAAGCATTACGCTCCTGCTCTTTTTAACAGGATTGCTGGGATATATGGTCTTTAATGCAAAATATATTAACGACTACGTACGTGAGAATATTGGCTTTTCATTGGTTCTGGATGAAAATGTGCGTGATGTTGACTTGTTGAAATTGCAAAAATTATTGGCTGCCCGCCCTGAAGTTAAATCAGCTACTTATGTTGACGCTGAAACAGCGGCCAATCAATTGGAGCAAGAATTGGGTGAAGATTTTATCGGGTTCCTCGGCTATAACCCCCTACACGCTTCAATTGACATTAAATTATATGCGCCCTATACCCATAATGACAGTTTAGTGAATCTCGAACAAAAATTCATGGAATATACAAACGTTGAAGAAGTTTACTACCAGCGTAACCTTGTTCATTTGATTAACGAAAACACAAATAAGATCGGATTTGTTCTTCTGTCGCTTGGCGTTATTATGCTTTTAATATTCATAGCCCTTATTAACAATACCATACGACTATCAATATATTCAAAAAGATTTTTGATAAATACCATGCAACTGGTTGGGGCAACCCGAAGCTTTATCCGAAAACCATTTGTATCAAAATCAGTAATACAAGGTTTGACCGGTGCCCTGCTTGCAAATGCTGCATTATTTGGGGTATTCTCATCTTTCAATGCAAACTTTAGCGAGATGGTAACTTATGCAACAACAGAGGTGATGATCCCTGTTTTCGGGTTGGTTTTCATATTTGGAGCATTAATTTCGTGGCTCTCAACCCGCTTTGCTGTAAACAAATTTCTTCGTTTACGCTATGATGAATTATTTAATTAATTAATTTTACGCCTCAAATACATTATTATGGCAAAACAAACTACAAATACAAAAGAAGACACTTTCGCCCTTGGCCGCGAAAATTACAAGCTAATTATTATTGGACTCGTTGCAATTATTGTTGGTTTTCTTTTAATGATTGGCGGCGCGAGTGGAGACCCCGAGGTTTTTAACCCCGAAGTTTTCAGTTTCAGGCGGATAACCCTCGCTCCGTTAGTTTCACTGGCCGGATTTCTTTTCATTATCTATGCCATCATGAAGAAACCCAAATCGAGCAACGAAGAATAAACGATGAATATTTTTGAAGCAATTATTCTTGGGTTAATTCAAGGATTAACAGAATATTTACCGGTAAGTTCCAGTGGCCATCTCGAAATTGGCCACGTTCTTTTTGGAGTTGCTGAAGGCGATAACCTCATTTTTGATATTCTGGTACATGGTGCTACAGTTTTAAGTACCCTTGTCATATTCCGAAAGGAAATTATCGAACTCTTTGCCGGACTTTTCATGTTCAAATGGAACGAGCAAACCATATACATTTCCAAACTTCTGGTTTCAGCCATTCCTGTAGCCATTGCCGGTGTATTTTTCGAAGATCAGGTTGAGGCTTTATTCTCGGGCAATCTTCTTTTTATTGGAAGCATGTTGCTGGTTACAGCTGGCCTGCTCACATTTGCTCATTTTTCGAAAGCCCGTACCCGTAAAATTACTTTTCTCGATTCATTGATTATTGGTACGGCACAAGTGCTGGCCATTATTCCTGGCATTTCACGAAGCGGAGCTACCATTGCTACCGGAATGATAATCGGGAATAATAAAGCCAACCTGGCCAAGTTCTCATTTCTGATGGTTATAATTCCCATTCTCGGGGCTAATTTTCTTGAAATTATATCCGGTGATATGACTGTTAACTCTTCCATAGGCACACTTCCACTGATCGCAGGTTTCTTGGCTGCATTTGTAGCTGGCTTGCTGGCGTGCAGCTGGATGGTAAACATTGTGCGAAAAGGTAAAATTATTTATTTCGCTGTTTATTGTGTAATTATCGGTGCAATTGCTATCTTTGCCGCCTGATTTTTCAGCCCGCAAGAAAGGGTCAAATTACTGGTAATAAGCATATCATGATAAAAGATTTATCCAACTTCGATTTTGTTTCAGGCGAGACTTTACTTTTTGACAAGCCACTCGACTGGACTTCATTCGATGTTGTGAATCGTATACGATACAAGCTTTGCCGTAAACTCAACATCAAAAAATTGAAAGTTGGACATGCAGGTACACTTGACCCCAAAGCATCAGGTTTGGTGGTTTTATGTACAGGAAAGTTCACTAAAAAAATTGAAGCAATTCAGGCCGAAGAAAAAGAATATATTGCTGCTGTAAAACTCGGGGCAACAACTCCCTCGTCTGATTTAGAAACGGAGGAAGATCAAACATTTGATACCAGTGGAATAACGCAGGATAAAATCAAAGAATCACTCAAAAATTTCACAGGCGCAATTCAACAAATACCGCCTGTTTTTTCTGCTATAAAAGTTAACGGAAAACGTGCATTTAAATATGCCAGGAATGGCGAAGAATTGAAGATGAAAGCACGAATTGTTCATATTCACAGCATTGAAATATTACGTTTCGAAAACCCGATACTCGAGATAAAAATTAAATGCGGAAAAGGGACATATATCCGCTCACTGGCCCGTGATATTGGCGAAAGCCTTAATAATGGAGGATACCTGGTTGGGTTACGCCGCACACAAATTGGTGAAAATGATGTGAAAGACGCATGGTCAGTCGCAGAATTTGAAAATTATTTGGAAAACATGTAACCTTTTGCTTTTTTTTACGTAAAAGGGCACTCATATAGAACAAAATGACATGCAAATACCTTTCTTTATTTGAAGGTATCATGTTCAATAATTTTACAATTCAATAACAATTAATATATGAAGCTATCGAAGTTTAAATTTGATTTACCCGAAGAATTAATTGCATTACACCCGGCTTATCACCGCGATGAAAGCCGAATGATGGTTGTAAACCGAAAAACCCGCGAAATCGAGCATCGCCAGTTTAAAGATTTAATTAAATATTTCGATGATGGTGACGTGTTTGTTTTTAACGATACAAAAGTATTTCCCGCCCGCCTGTATGGTAACAAAGAAAAAACAGGTGCAAAAATTGAAGTATTTCTACTCAGGGAACTGAACCGCGAGCAGCGGCTTTGGGATGTACTGGTTGACCCGGCCCGTAAAATCCGAATTGGGAACAAACTCTATTTTGGCGAAGATGATTCATTAGTGGCTGAAGTAATCGACAATACTACTTCACGTGGACGAACACTGCGATTCTTATTCGATGGCCCGTACGAAGAATTCAAGAAAACATTATACGGACTGGGAGAAACACCGCTCCCTAAATTCATCGACCGCCCGGTTGAAGAAAATGACCGTGAACGTTATCAAACAATTTTCGCTAAACACGAAGGTGCTGTAGCTGCTCCAACTGCCGGTCTGCATTTTAGCCGCGAACTACTTAAACGACTTGAAATTCTTGGTACCGAGTTTGCATATGTTACCTTGCATGTCGGACTGGGTAATTTCCGCAGTGTTGATGTGGAAGATCTCACAAAACACAAAATGGACTCAGAGCAAATATGGATAACCGATGAAACCACTAAGCTTGTAAATAAAGCGAAAGAGAATCAGAAGAATGTATGTGCTGTAGGTACAACCGTAATGCGCACCATTGAAAGTTCGGTTACAACCATGGGCGAATTAAAACCTTTCGAGGGATGGACCAATAAGTTTATATTCCCCCCTTATGAATTTAGTGTTGCCAACCGGATGATTTCCAATTTCCACCTGCCGCTTTCAACACTATTAATGATGGTATCCAGCTTTGCGGGTTACGACTTGTTGATGGAGGCTTACCAGGTTGCTATTAAAGAAAAATATC
>JAQIDF010000186.1 GCA_027858145.1 Prolixibacteraceae bacterium
ATGTATTGAGTTCTTAAACGATTCAAAATTGACGATAATAGCACCGCTATATGAGGAGATTTTGAAGAAGTGTAAGGGCTCAAGACAAAAAAACATCCCGAAGGATAAAACTTAAACAGTTTCTATAAGTAAATTCTTTTTTTATAAGAGCGCTTCTCTATACATTTGCATGGAATCAAACACATAAAACCAAGCCATGCTAGAAACCATTGCCTACATTTTAGCCGGTATAGGACTTTTCTTTGTTGGGGTACGAAATGTTTGCGATACACTTCAAAGCATAACCAGCCTGAAAGTGCGTAAAATGTTTTCCAACTTATCGAATCACAAGATGCATCAATCACTTTGGGGTGTGTTACTAGGCATGATAACGCAAAGTTCCAGCACAGCTTCGTTTATTGTTACAGGCTTAGTTTCGGGGAGATTAATCCCCTTGCGCAATGCCATGAAAATTATTTTATGGGCAGAAATCGGGACTACCTTTTTGGTCTTTCTTGCAGCTATAAAATATAAAATAGCAATACTTTTTCTACTTGCTTTAACCGGCATGCTGTATGAGTCGGATACAACAACAAGAAAAAGCCAGATAACCAAAATATTTTTTGGCATAGGATTACTACTTTTCGGTTTTCATTTTGTACAAACTTACGCACACATTATAATTGAAAGCGAATGGGGGACCGGGCTTTTAAAACAAGCCACAACTTCATACATATTTCTGTTTATCGTGGGTGTGCTACTTCGTTTTTTAGCACAATCATCATCGGCAGTTGCATTACTGGCCATCCCGCTATACAGTAGCGGATTAATTGATATTGTTGGAATTCAGTTATTAGTTTACAGTACTTTTTTAGGTTCAGGAATTACCACATATCTGTATTCAGCCAAAATGAAGGGACTCACTATGCAACTCATACTTTTTAAAATTGTGAGTGACATTATTGGCTCAATAGTTATGGTTCTATTGCTCATATTAGAGCATAACACTACGATACCGTTAATTGAATCGATGATTCAAAATTTAACATCAAACACGACCCAACAAGTTGCATTCCTTTTTGCATCGGCAAAAATCATACAGGTTATTGTTATTTCACTTCCTCTCAAATACTTTGAAAACCTGGTTAAACGCTATTCCCCGCCAACTAATGTTGAAGATATCGCCGAACTTCAATATCTTAACGGCCAAAAACAACTTGAGCCCGACGCTGTGATTAAACTTGGATATATGGAAACAAGCCGGATTTTAGACAACCTGCCCCACTACCTCGATTCCGTAAGACCAGAAATTACAACAGTCAAAACAACGCCAAACAAACTAAACCTGGCCATTTCAACCATAAGCTTCGAAATGGACAACATAATAAAAGAGCTTTACCGACATCCGCTCAACAATTCAACAACAGAGTCAATTGTTCGCTTTCAGCAACAACTGGGGTCAATATCTTCATTAAACGACACGCTCAACGAGTTTGTAATGACGCATTTTCAGTTTTCAAAAACAAAAACCGAAAGTGCGGGTTCGCTTCACAACATAACCGAATCGTTGCATGTTTTACTGGTTTCGATGAATGACAGCATTGAAGGCGACACAAGTGAAGATTATGAACTACTTATTAACCTTACACTTGACCGTGGCCCAATGATGGAGAATTTCAGGCAACGATACATTAAAAAGCAAAATGAACTTTCATCCGATGAGCAATATCAGATTATGCGGATTACAGAGTTGTTTCAACGCTCGGTTTGGCTTATCAATAATTGGGCGAGATTCATGTATAAAAAAGTAGAAGACAACGCTAACGCATCATAACTTCCTCATACACCGCCATCATTTCACGGGCAATGTAATCTTCATTAAAACGCTGAACATATTCGTAGCCTTTGGTTACAAGTTTTTCACAAAGTGCTTCATCGTTTAAAAGAGAAGTAATGGCATCGCGAATTTCATCAATATTTTGTGGGTCAACATAAACAGCCCCCGGGCCTCCGGCTTCGCTAAAGCAACCA
>JAQIDF010000241.1 GCA_027858145.1 Prolixibacteraceae bacterium
AAAAAATGCGTACCAACATTCCTAACGTATATGCAGCGGGAGATGTTACTGGTTTCTCCTTGCTGGCACACACTGCCAGTCGTGAAGGCGAAGTTGTAGTAAATAACCTGACAGGGCGTTCCGACCGTATGCGCTACAATGCCATTCCGGGCGTGGTTTATACCAATCCCGAATTTTCGGGCGTTGGACTTACAGAAGAAACAGCCAAAGAGAAAAAAATCGATTACAAGATAGCAACATTGCCAATGGCGTATGCCGGCCGTTTTATTGTCGAAAACGAAGGCGGAAATGGTTTGTGCAAAGTGCTGGTTGGTGCTAAGCACGGCGAAGTACTGGGTGTGCACATGCTGGGAAATCCTTCAAGCGAAATGATTTATGGAGCCTGCATAGCCATCGAAGCCGAAATGACACTCGACGAAATGCAGGAGGTGGTATTCCCACATCCAACCGTAAGTGAGATATTTAAGGAAACAGTAATGACGCTATAAGCCCCATCCTAACCTTCCCCAAAGGGGAAGGAACAGGGGTGATCAAGTTTAATTGACAAGTTTATAAGATGTGAAATCTTGGCAGCCGATCTCCCTCCCCTTGGGGAGGGTTGGGGAGGGGCCTTTAAAATTATAGAATAATGCCAAAAGTACAATTTATAGATCCTACAGAAATGCGTAAAGCATCTGAGATCAAAATGAAAAATATTCCGGTTAACCAATACCAGAAAACCGTAAAAGACGAAAAGAAAAACTTTTCAGACGATGAGTTAATGCGTATATATCATGATATGGTTGTAATACGTGAGTTTGAAACCATGTTAAACCTGATAAAAACCACCGGTGAATACAGCGGAGTGGAATATAATCATCCCGGACCAGCTCACTTGTCGATCGGACAGGAATCGGCTGCTGTTGGTATGGCTTACACACTTACTGTTGAGGACTTTATTTTCGGGTCGCACCGTAGCCACGGTGAGATTTTGGCTAAAGGATTGAGCGCAATCTCAAAACTTAGCGATGAAGAACTGACCAAAACTATGGATGAGTTTTTCGATGGTGACACGGTATCTGTTGTTAAAAAGAACTTTAAAGGATCGGCAAAAGAGCTTGGTCGTCGTTTTCTGATATATGGAACGTTAGCAGAGATTTTTGCCCGCGAAACTGGTTTTAACAAAGGGCTGGGCGGAAGTATGCACGCGTTCTTTACACCATTTGGAGTATATCCGAATAACGCTATTGTAGGTGGTAGTGGCGACATTGCTGTTGGTGCTGCACTATTCAAAAAAGTTAATCGTAAGCCGGGCTTGGTTGTAGCCAATATTGGTGATGCGTCAATGGCCTGTGGTCCTGTTTGGGAAGGTATTACATTCTCGGCAATGGATCAGTTTAGCCAGCTATGGGAAGATTCTATGAAAGGTGGGCTTCCTGTTATTTTCAATATCATGAACAACCAGTACGGTATGGGTGGCCAGACTTGTGGCGAAACCATGGGATACGGCATTGCTGCACGTATTGGTGCTGGTGTTAACCCCGATCAAATGCATGCTGAGCGTGTTGATGGTTACAACCCACTGGCTGTGATCGATGCATACAAACGTAAGCGTAAGGTAATTGAAGAGAAAAAAGGTCCGGTATTGCTTGACGTATTGACATATCGTTACTCAGGTCACTCTCCATCTGATGCTTCTTCGTATCGTTCAAAAGAGGAGGTTGAAGCATGGCAGAATCAGGATTGTATTGTTGGATATGGAAAACAGCTTGTTGAAGCCGGCGTGGCAAAACAAGAAGATCTTGATGGTGTATGGGCTGATGTTAAAGCTGTAATCCTTGACATGTTTAAATTGTCTATCGACGATGCAGTTTCACCACGTATGGATGATGCTGAAAAAATTGGGGATATGATGTTCTCGAATGATTCGGTTGATGCAATGTTAGATGCAAAGCCCGAAGTAAACCATCCAATGGAAGAAAATCCTCGTGTACAGCAAATTGCCCGTAAAGAGCGTTTTGCTTTTGATGACAAGGGAAAACCATATTCAAAAATGAAGCAGTATCAGCTTCGCGATGGATTATTTGAAGCAATTTCTGACCGCTTTTATAAAGATTCAAGTTTAATTGCCTATGGTGAAGAGAACCGCGACTGGGGTGGTGCATTTGCTGTTTATCGTGGATTAACAGAAGCACTGCCTTATCATCGTTTGTTCAACTCTCCAATTTCAGAAGCATCTATCGTGGGAACTGCTATTGGTTATGCAATGTGTGGTGGCCGTGTGATACCCGAAATTATGTACACCGACTTTTTGGGTCGTTGTGGTGACGAAGTATTTAACCAGTTGCCCAAATGGCAGGCCATGAGTGGTAACGTGTTGAAAATGCCTGTGGTATTGCGTATGTCGGTAGGTTCGAAATACGGTGCTCAGCACTCGCAGGACTGGACTTCGCTGGTAGCGCACATTCCGGGACTGAAAGTTTGCTTCCCGGCAACACCTTATGATGCTAAAGGATTGATGAACGCAGCTTTACAGGGAACCGACCCTGTAATTTTCTTTGAAAGTCAGCGTATTTACGATGTGGGCGAGCAATTCCAAGAAGGCGGAGTACCCGAAGGTTATTACGAAATTCCATTTGGTGAGCCCGATGTGAAAA
>JAQIDF010000249.1 GCA_027858145.1 Prolixibacteraceae bacterium
TCAACAACATCCCATGGGATTGTTGTTTCCACTATTGGCTTGAGTGTTTCTCCAATGGTAATGGTTCGCCAGGGAGTAACACCGGGAAGTCCGATTTGTGCACCGGTACTTCCAAAGCCATTATTTTGCCCGGGGTTTGGATATTCAACTGTAAAAAACCCATCATTGTAACTACTTAAATGAGAAGCACAATACAGGCTCCGCACTCCGGTTTCTGACAGCAATACCCATCCATTGTCCCCTACTTTAAACAACCCGGGAAACACATATCCTTCAGGTGATTGATTTCTATCTATAGCGTAATCAGCTTCATACCCACTTTCATAACTTGGTGATGTGCGTGCAAATCCTTCCATTGGCCTCATCATATGAGATAAAAAACTTGTAGTAAAAGAAGGAAACCTGAAACCGGTTGCTTCTGATTCAACAACACAAGCTTTAGTATCTCCCCACATGGGCAATTCATAACGGAAGGCTATATCGTTGTTGCTTACCTGAAACAACACTGATATTTGTTTTTCATCAGCGTTTGAAAAAGTACACTTCAATGAATTTGCATTGTACTCGTTAAAAGAGTGTTTAATTTTAGTTTGCGTATATGTTTTATTTATTTCGCCTGTCGAAGAATCAATAAAGTTTAGTTTAGATTTAAAATCGCCTTCGTTAGTAGATAAGCCTAACGGTGAATTTTCGAGGATACTCTTTCCCTTGTATGTAATCGAATATGACGGATTTCCGTTTTCGATATTTACATTCAAACGAAGATTTTCGTCAGGACTGGATATTGTTGCCACCTGCTGTGAAAAAACCGACAGAGAAGCAAGCAACAGGCTAACACTAAAAAAAATTGAGATAAAACATTTCATATTTGTCAAATATTTTAATATTTAAAAATTGTACTCTTCTATTTTGAAATTTGATTATCGATTTTAAAATAGTCGAAATCAACAAAGCCTCCCGGAGTTTGTGTTGTATAATTATACAATCCAAATCGGCAGCCCATAAAATGCTCCAAGGTATATTGCATGTTAAGTGGTTCACCAATTTCCGTCCAGTTTTTCCCGTCAAGACTATAATAAAAATACGCTATGTCTGCACGGTTCCTGTAATCGCACTCAATCTTTAAATGCACTTCATCCTGTTCAAGCGGAACACGCTCAAGCTCAACTGGCTCACCTGTTTCGGCGCTAATCATCACGACAAACTTTTCGCCGTTTTCGTATTTGACCCCAACTTGTCCATATTTACTCTGAAATGCTGTTAAGCCGGCAATGTCACCATCTTTCATGTTTGAAACATCAATTGAAGTTATGCCCGTACATTCGGGGCCTATTGTACGTTGAGTGAGTGTATTGCGGGCTTCCTCCAGTTCATCAACAACTTTCCCTGTTATAAGTCTCAGATACCCTTTCCGCTCTCGCACCGACCATAGGCTGTTATCGGGGTTATGGTTCCACTGCCAAACGAGAGGCAAATCAGCTTCCTTTCGTTTCCTTTTAAAATCGTCAGAAGCAACAATTCCGGGTATTAAACCCTTGCTTGCCGGTAAATCAAGCGTTTCGGGCACTTTGCCGTCAACCCCTAGTACAGGCCAACCATTCTCCCATTTAAGGGGAACTAAGTACGGTATGCGGCCAACAGCGCCATTATCGCGGAAAAGATAAGAAAACCAGCGCCCCTCGGGTGTATCAATCATTCCGCCCTGGGCAACGCCTTTATCCTGCAATGCCACCCTGCCTTCCCAGGGGCCATGAATATCATCGGCCCGGTGAATAACCACGGTACGCATTCCACCCCGTGGCCAGGTAATTACGAACATGTAATATTTTCCATCAACTTTGAACAGTTGGGCACCCTCGGCTCCAAGCATGATGTTATCGCCTGCCGGGGCACTGGCATTTTCAATCAACACCTTCTGAGTCCCTTCTTTAACGCCCGATAAATCTTCTTTCAGTTCAGCAATAAAAAGTTTGCCGTTTCCCCAAATCATATAAACATTGCCATCATCATCAAAAAAGATGGTATTATCGTGGTATGATGGTTCAAATGATTGACGTTTCCATGTTCCGTGTTCAATATCTTTGGTTGAGAAAATGTAAGTTTTCCCTGTTGTACTTGAAAAAGTTGAAACATAATATGTTTCCTCGTGATAACGCAGGTTGCTTGCCCATGATCCCCGACCATAAGCACTTTTCCCGTTTTCGAGATTCAGAGCATCAACATCGCCAAGTGTTTCATAGGCATAATTTACGATTTCCCAATTCACCAAATCTTTCGATTTCATTATGGGCACTCCGGGATTCATGTGCATGGTAGTGCTGCTCATGTAATAGGTATCACCCACTCGAATCATCGACATGTCGGGTACATCGGCATGGATTAACGGGTTTTTACACAATTCGTTTTCTGTTTTTGCATTGCTTTGAAATATAGCAACAGTCATTATCAATACTAAAATTAAATACTTCATATTTGTCTAATTTTTATATTAATTACGATTATTGGAGAATTTTATACATTTTATTTCCATATCTCCTGCCTAAAATGCGGTATCCTTCGGAAGTGAAATGCAAACCATCGGGTTTACCGGGACATCCTTCAGATGATACCACATGTGCATTGGGAATAACATCGGGCAGTTGGGCAATGAACCCATTAAATGCATGGCAC
>JAQIDF010000251.1 GCA_027858145.1 Prolixibacteraceae bacterium
CGCAATGCCGCAGTGTGTTGTTGCTGAATTATTTTGGTGAAAAAAATGCTACGCGTTGCGGTGAGTGTGATGTTTGTCAGCAGCTAAATGATATCGGGATCAGCAATACTGAGTTTAACCGTATATCAGACGATATTAAAGCATTGTTGTTGAAAAGTCCGCTGCAACAACACGAATTGTTTTTTCACCTGAAAGGAAATGAAGATCACAATCACGCCGTTTTACGGTGGCTGCTCGACAATGGCCGTATTATAAAACGAATTGATGAAAAACTGGAGTGGGGGGAGTCATAAAGCAACGGAGCATGCTCCGTTGTGCTGATGCCTTGTAAGTAACGATGGAGCAGGAGAGTATGCTCCCCAGTCTGAAGTTATCATATGAATTGCTCCCGATACTCGGGACAGGCTGTCCTGCTTCAGCTGACGGATAAAATAAACAAAACATCAACCCCATCAATCTTCATCAATCTCTATCAATCTCTTTCAATCTCACCCCCCCCCTGACATACTGAAAAAATACAACTAAAAATACATTGTCTTCAGGTTAATTTCTATTTTTGCGGCTTAAACAGAATTATAAAATTATGGGACGAAGCCGCAGAAATAAGCCACTATACGAAAATGTTGAAATTACCGATATTGGTGCCGAAGGTAAAGCCATTGGCCGTGTTGACGATGTAGTGGTTTTTGTGCCCCATGCCATACCCGGTGATGTGGTTGATGTGCAGGTAACCAAAAAGCGTAAGCGGTTCCGCGAGGGAAAGGTTGTACAGTATCATCAATATTCTACCGACCGTGTTGACGCTTTCTGTGAGCATTTTGGTATTTGTGGCGGTTGTAAATGGCAGTATTTGCCTTACGAAAAACAATTGTTTTACAAACAAAAACAAGTAGCCGACCAGTTAAGCCGCATCGGGAAGATAGAGCTGCCCGGTATATCGCCCATCATAGGTTCAGAAAAAACTACTTTTTACCGCAATAAGCTCGAGTTTACTTTTTCTAATAAACGCTGGTTAACACAGCATGAAATTGAAAACAGCGGCGATATCGAGCAAAATGATGCGCTGGGCTTTCATGTGCCTGGGGTTTTTAGTAAAGTAGTTGATATTGAGAAATGCTGGTTGCAGGACGATCCTTCCAATCAAATCCGTAATGCCATTAAAGAATATGCCAAACAGCAAGAGCTCGAATTCTTCGATATAAAAGAACAAAAAGGATTGTTGCGTAACCTCATTATTCGTTCTTCTACAACAGGAGAGCTAATGGTTATTGTATCATTTTTCAAGGAAGAGAAACAAAAGCGGGAAGGATTGTTACAAATGTTGGCTGATACTTTTCCTGAGATTACTTCATTGATGTATGTGATTAATCAAAAAGGAAATGATACCATTCTCGATCAGGATATTATTGTTTTCAAGGGGAACGATTACATTTTTGAAGAAATGGAAGGGCTGAAATTCAAAATAGGGCCTAAATCATTCTATCAAACCAACTCGGAACAAGCCTACGAATTGTACAAGGTGGCACGTGATTTTGCACAGCTCACGGGTGGCGAAGTGGTGTACGATTTATACACCGGAACAGGTACCATTGCTAATTTTGTGGCACATTCGGCTAAACAGGTTGTAGGTATTGAATATGTTCCGGAGGCTATTGATGATGCAAAGCTTAATTCGGAGATTAACGGGATTGAAAACACCCGGTTTTTTGCCGGCGACATGAAAAAAGTGCTGGACGATGATTTTATTAATAAACATGGCAAACCCGATATAATTATCACCGATCCACCACGGGCAGGTATGGATGCCGGTGTAATTGAAACCATTATGAATGCAGCTCCACAGCGTATTGTATATGTTAGTTGTAACCCTGCAACCCAGGCCCGCGATCTTGAATTGCTCGATCCATCGTATCGTGTTGAAAAAGTTCAGCCTGTAGATATGTTTCCACACACTCATCATGTAGAAAATATAGTGTTGTTGGTTAAGCGACTATAATATCTTCAGATTTAAAGGTCTTATAGGCTGTAAGGATTTAATACTTAATTTATATTGCAATATTTTTTGTTTATTAATAAAAACTTAAAAACATACATAAAATTTTAATTTTTTTTAATATACTTGCAAAGAAGACGGCAAAAAACAATATTTTTGTTTGCAGTACCTAACCAAAGCGAAAGAATATGAAACCATTTAAATCAGGCATTGTACTTTCTAAATGGTTGTTGAGGATTACCCTGGTTTTGTATTTAATTGCATATTATCATGGAACATTGGTTTATCTCGATTTTAGGGATGTGTCGTTTGTATTTGCATTAATATACATTATTGCAGCAGTGGCTCTTTTGATTGGTGGGTTTAGGAAAAAAGACAATATAACTGTTTACAGTGCGTTATTGCTTTTAATAGCAGTAGCGTTTAACATATACCTTGATGTGGCCGACGGGATTTATGGAGTAATAACACACCTTCTCCCATTGTCCATCGCCTTTTTCTTTCTTACTAACGGGAACAAATAGGTTATGGGTAG
>JAQIDF010000253.1 GCA_027858145.1 Prolixibacteraceae bacterium
ATCAAAAGTTTGCCAAAGGCAATGATTAAAAGAAGTTCATGTGAGAGCGAAGCGGTTCCATACGTTCTCAAATTTAGAATTAAGCTATGGAACAAATTATAAATTTTAAACGTATGAAATTCGGTTTTTTTGACGATAAAAACAGGGAGTATGTAATTACAAATCCCAAAACACCTTACCCATGGATCAATTATCTGGGAAATGAAGATTTTTTCTCATTGATATCAAACACTGCCGGCGGCTATTCTTTTTATAAAGATGCAAAATTCAGAAGAATTACCCGCTACCGATATAACAATGTACCAACGGATGATGGCGGACGCTATTTTTATATAAAAGATGGTGATAGCTCATGGTCGCCGGGTTGGAAGCCCATGAAAACACCTCTTGATAAATATGAGTGCAGGCATGGTATGAATTACACTACTATCGAAGGTGAAAAAGATGGCTTAAATGTTAAAACGCTGTTTTTTGTTCCGCTTAAAACCTGGGCTGAAGTACAAAAAGTAACCCTTACTAACGATTCGGCACAAACTAAAAAGATCAAACTTTTTTCATTTGTTGAATGGGCGCTATGGAATGCTGCTACCGACATGGAAAACTTCCAGCGTAATTTTTCAACCGGAGAAGTAGAAATTGAAGGTTCGGTACTATACCACAAAACAGAGTACAAAGAAAGACGCAATCATTACGCATATTATTCGGTTAACGCACCAATTAACGGTTACGATACCGATCGCGAATCGTTCTTCGGACTTTACAATGGTTTTAACGAGCCCGAAGCAGTACTCGAAGGCAAACCACGAATGAGTGAAGCCCATGGGTGGTCACCTGTTGCCTCGCATTATATCGAAGTTGAATTACAACCCGGCGAATCGAAAGACTTTGTGTTCGTGTTGGGATATGTAGAAAACAAAGACGAGGAAAAATGGGAAGCCAAAGGCGTGATTAATAAAACGAACGCCAAAGAAACCATTGCCCGTTTCAACACGGCTGAGAAAGTTGATGCCGCTCTGGCAGAATTGCGTGCATACTGGGATGAATTACTGAGTGTTTACACATTGAAGTCGGGCGAAGAGAAACTCGACCGTATGGTGAACATCTGGAACCAATACCAGTGCATGATTACTTTTAATTTTTCGCGTTCAGCTTCATTCTTCGAGAGTGGTATTGGCCGCGGGATGGGTTTCCGCGACTCGAACCAGGATCTTATCGGCTTTGTGCACCAAATACCCGAACGTGCCCGCCAGCGAATTATCGATATTGCCTCAACACAATTCCCCGACGGCGGTTGCTACCACCAGTATCAGCCACTAACAAAACGCGGCAACAACGACATTGGTGGCGGATTTAACGACGACCCTTTGTGGCTTATCCTCGGAACAGTCAGCTATATTAAAGAAACCGGCGACTTTAGTATTCTGGACGAAATGGTACCTTTTGATAACGATGAAAGCAACGCAGAATCGTTATTTCATCATTTAACAGTATCGTTCGAGCACGTCATCAACAACCTCGGACCACACAATCTGCCACTTATCGGCCGCGCCGACTGGAATGACTGCCTGAACCTGAATTGCTTTTCAGACGATCCGGATGAATCATTCCAGACCACAGAAAACAAAACAGAAGGTTCAAAAGCTGAATCACTCATGATTGCAGGGCTTTTTGTTGTGTACGGTCAGGATTATGTAGAACTATGTAAAAAACTCAATAAAAACGAAGAAGCTGAACGTGCACAAAAACACGTTGATGAAATGGCCGAAGCCGTAAAAAAGCATGGCTGGGATGGAGAATGGTTCCTGCGCGCATACGATTACTATGGCAATAAAATTGGCAGCAAAGAAAACGAAGAAGGCAAAATCTTTATCGAATCGAACGGATGGTGCACAATGGCCGGAATTGGAAAAAATGAAGGCATGGTTGAAAAAGCACTCGACTCGGTAAAAGAACGTCTCGATTGTAAGTATGGAATTGTTTTGAACAACCCTCCATTTACAAAATATCACATCGAATACGGCGAAATATCAAGTTACCCACAGGGATACAAAGAAAATGCCGGCATTTTTTGCCACAATAACCCATGGGTTATCATTGGCGAAACGGTTTTGGGACGTGGAGACCAGGCATGGGAATATTTCCGTAAAATATGCCCGTCGTACCTCGAGGATATAAGTGAATTGCACCGGACCGAACCATACGTATATGCACAAATGGTTGCCGGTAAAGATGCATTCAAGCCCGGTGAAGCCAAAAATTCATGGCTTACAGGTACGGCCTCATGGAATTTTTATACCATCACTCAATACATCCTGGGCATCCAGCCCCAGTACGATGGGTTGAAGATTACCCCATGTATCCCAAAAGAATGGGACGGATTTGAAGTAACACGCAAGTTCAGAAATGCAACTTATGAAATAAAAGTTGAGAACAACAATCATGTTAGTACAGGTGTTAAAAGTATTACTGTTGACGGAAAACCTGTGAACGGTGATACACTGCCAATTTTCAATGATGGAAAGAAACATCAGGTTATTGTAAAAATGTAAAGAATATATTAAAAAAGAGTTGGTAAAAAGATCTGTGAAACTATTTCACAGATCTTTTTTATTGTATTATTTTGCATCGATAAAAAAGAACCTGACACTCAAAAAAGAAAACGTTATGCTTTTACCCGACACCGAATTATTTAACTATGTAATTCTCCCCATACTAATATTCATTGCCAGAATTTTAGATGTTGGTA
Source organism: Prolixibacteraceae bacterium (assembly GCA_027858145.1). Classification (GTDB taxonomy): domain Bacteria; phylum Bacteroidota; class Bacteroidia; order Bacteroidales; family Prolixibacteraceae; genus Roseimarinus. The sequence goes on from JAQIDF010000253.1 coordinate 2,747, forward strand.
TTGGAACCATCCGTATTGTTTTTGTTTCGAAAGGGAACAAAACAATCGCTCCGCTGCTTGGTTTCTTCGAGATATTGATTTGGATTATTGCCATAGGTGAAATTATGCAAAACCTCGACAACTGGGTTAATATATTTTCATATGCTGCAGGTTTTGCTGCCGGAACCTACATTGGCCTCATCATTGAAGATAAAATGGCAATGGGAGTGGTACGCATACAAATTATTACAGCCAAAGCTGCTACCGATTTAATTGCCAAGCTCAAATCAAGCGGTTATGGTATAACGCATCACGAAGCCAACGGGGCTAACGGTAAGGTAAGTATCATTTACAGCATTATTAACAGAACAGATATCACTGATGTTATCAAACTGATTTGGAAATACAATCCCAATACACTTTACTCAATCGAAGATGTGCGTTTTGTAAACCGTGGGGTCGAATCGATTTATACGCCCAAAAGACGTATCCGAAAAGGGAAATAGGATATTACACAGTAGTTTGATCCGATGATTCTTTTTCTTTATCCCTTTTTATGGATTTAAATAGGAGAATTAGAAAGTAAAAAGCCCCAATACCAATAAAAACACTTCCTATTTTCTCAATTACGTCAGCACCCCCGTGAATCATTCCAAAACCTGCAAAAACAAGGAATGCTGCAATAAAAGACATCGTTCTCTTCATAACTTGCTTCATTATTTACCTAAACAACACCATGAAAGTTCTAAAGTTGAAACTATATTTGGCAAAAATTACATCTATGTTAATCACTTGTCAAAAATAAGAAGAATACTTCCGTTTTAAGTCATTTTTCATAAATTTGCGTCACTTCATTAACAATTAAACATATTATGAGAAAAAAAGTTGTAGCCGGAAACTGGAAATGCAATACAACCCTTCAGGAAGGCGTTGAGCTTGCTAAAGCTGTAGACAGTATCGTTAAAGAAAAAGGTGCCAAAGACGTTGTAGTGGTATTAGGAACTCCGTTTACCCACCTTACCAAAGTTGTTGAATCGGTTGACACGAATCGTATTGGAATCTCGGCCCAAAACTGTGCTGCTGAGCCCAAAGGCGCATTCACTGGCGAAGTATCAGCTGACATGGTAAAATCAACCGGATCGGAATACGTTATTTTAGGACACAGCGAACGCCGCGAATACTACGGAGAAAACAGTGAAATTTTAAACAAAAAAGTAGCACTGGCATTAGAGAATGATCTCACTCCTATTTATTGCTGTGGAGAGTCCCTCGACATCCGTGAGGCCGGCAACCAAAAAGAATATGTAATCAACCAACTTAAAGAAACCATCTTTAAGCTAAGTGAAAATGATTTCAAAAAAGTGATTGTTGCTTACGAACCAATTTGGGCAATTGGTACAGGCAAAACAGCCACAACAGAGCAAGCTCAGGAAATGCACAAAGATATTCGTGATGCCATTGCTGCTCAATTTGGATCTGAAGTTGCTAACGACACATCAATTCTTTATGGCGGAAGTTGCAAGCCAAGCAATGCTAATGAACTCTTTGCCAATCCCGATGTTGACGGTGGATTAATTGGTGGAGCTTCATTAAAAGCT
>JAQIDF010000254.1 GCA_027858145.1 Prolixibacteraceae bacterium
GAATAGTCAATGTCCCAGCCCCGAAGCGGGCTGAATAATATCGCAAACATTCTTTGTTGAACCCTTTCAGGGCTCTGTATGTGCCATTACTTTATCCGCCGGCTTTACCGGCGGTTATTCAAATTAAGTCCTTTCAGGACATGATAAATAATGTTTCTATTTGTTTCTTGAAACTTATAATAGGTTCATTTCCTTGATTATAAAATCTATTGTCTCATGTCTGAAATCTAACAATCTATTCTACTGTTGTGACAAATATCCTTTCCAGTTTTTAGGGGTTTGCTAATTTTGAACAAATTCATTATTGTTCGGTAAGAAAGAAGACAAATAAACAGATTGCTTCGCTACGCTCGCAATAACGACATTAATAGATCATATTCATAAAATACAAGGTACAATGATCAGGACAAAAATTTTATCATTACTGCTATTATTATTCATCACTTTAAGCATATTTGCCCGCGAGGGTATGTGGATTCCCATTCTGCTTGACCGTAACATTGCTGAAATGCGCGAAATGGGGTTCAAACTCAACACCGATGATATTTACAACGTTAACAACGCCAGCATGAAAGATGCCATCGTGTTGTTTGGCCGTGGATGCACCGGCGAACTTATATCGCCCGATGGGTTACTTATAACCAACCACCACTGCGGGTACAGACAAATACAAACCCACAGTACCATTGAACACGATTACCTCACCGATGGTTTTTGGGCCATGAACCGTAACGAGGAGCTTCCCAACGAGGGGCTATCGGTTACTTTTTTGGTTGAAATGCGCAATGTAACCGACGATATACTAGCCGGAACCGACACAATTAGCGATTACACACAGCAACTTCAAAAAATAAAAGAAAACACGGTCATTGTAACCGACCAGGCTACTGAAGGCACGCATTACGAGGCTACAGTAAAACCGTTTTACGAGGGCAACCAATATTTTCTTTTCATCACCGAGAAGTTCACCGATGTACGTTTGGTGGGTGCTCCCCCATCGGCCATCGGAAAGTTTGGCGGTGATACCGACAACTGGATGTGGCCCCGCCATACCGGCGATTTTTCGTTGTTCCGCATTTATGCCGACTCAACCAATAAACCGGCCGATTACTCGCCCGACAATGTGCCCTACAAGCCCAAAAAATACTTCCCTATTAACATTTCTGGCATCGAAAAAAACGACTTTACCATGGTATTCGGATATCCCGGAAGTACTCAGCAATACTTGTATTCCGATGCAGTTCGCCAGGTTGTTGAACAGCGCGACCCCGATCGTATTGCCATCCGCGATGTGAAGCTGTTTATTATGCGCTCGGCCATGGAAGCCGACCGTGCAACCCGCATCAAATATGCTGCAAAATATGCCTCGACCAGCAATGCATGGAAAAAATGGCAGGGCGAAATTAAAGGTTTGAAGCGTCTCGATGCGGTGAATGTCAAACTTGAAGAGGAAGAAGCTTTTAAAAAATGGGTAAACACTAACGCTGACCGTAAAGAAAAATACGGAGATATTCTGCCGACATTTGAAAAACAATACGATAAAATTGCTCCATACCATAAGGCCAAAGATTATTACGATGAAATTATTTTCAGGGGTACCGATGCCTATCGTATGTTTTATCAAATGAAAAAAATTGTTACCAAAAAAGAAATACCCGAAGATTTAAGTTTTATTGAAAAGCACTTTAAGGACTACAAAACAGAGGTTGACCAAAACGTGTTTGTTTCGCTCATGAAATTATTGTACACCGATATTGCCGAAGACAATCTGGTACCTTCGTTGCTTGATATTTCAGAAAAGAAAAATGATAAAAAGCATCTCGAAAAGCTATATTCAAAATCAATTTTAAACAACAAGGACGAGTTAACTAACTTACCGGGGAAAGATAATATCGAAAAAATCATCAGGAAAATTGAAAAAGATAAGCTGTACCGTTTTTTTGATAAAACCCGTAATTATTATTACGATTCAATTTATGCCAACTACAACAATATTCAAAAAGAAATCGATCGTAACTACAAAACCTACGTTATGGCCTTGCTCGAGATGAAAGAAGACGAGAAGCTTTTCCCGGATGCCAACCTCACCATGCGCATTTCTTATGGTAAGGTAGAAGGCTACGAACCAGCCGATGGTGTTGAATACAAGCATTACACAACACTGGACGGCATAATGGAGAAAGACAATCCGGAGATTTACGATTATAACGTACCAGAGAAACTCAAGCAACTGCATCGCGAACAAGATTTTGGAAACTATACAAACGACAAAGGCGAATTGCCAGTATGTTTTACTGCTTCAAACCACACAACCGGTGGTAATTCGGGCAGTCCGGTAATAAATGCCGAAGGGCACCTGATTGGCATTAACTTCGACCGCTGCTGGGAAGGCACCATGAGCGACATTATGTTTGACCCGGCAAAGTGCCGCAACATTTCGCTTGATATGCGTTACATGCTGTTTTTAGTGGATAAATTTGCCGGTGCAGGTTATTTGCTTGATGAGATGGAGATTGTAAGATAAGATTGCTGTAAACAGTGAAGCATGCTTCACTGTTTACATATATTTAAGTCCGATTTTCTTATTCAATCCTTTTTCAAATATTCTGATGAGTGTCGATAATTGAATATTGCCCCGGGCATTTTCTATTCTTGAGATATAGCTTTTTTGTGTACCTGATTTTTTCGCTAATTGTTCTTGTGTCATTTTGGACTCTCGTCTTGCCTCTTTAAGCATCTTACTTACGATAAAAAGGGTCGCATTTTCTTCATATTCATTACGGCTGTCTGTGCCAATTTCACCGTGTTCTCTTTCAATTAGTTCATCAAATGTTTTTATTCCTTTATAGTCAGTCATGGCTTTTATTTT
>JAQIDF010000256.1 GCA_027858145.1 Prolixibacteraceae bacterium
ATCAAAAGTTTGCCAAAGGCAATGATTAAAAGAAGTTCATGTGAGAGCGAAGCGGTTCCATACGTTCTCAAATTTAGAATTAAGCTATGGAACAAATTATAAATTTTAAACGTATGAAAAGATCAACAATTATTTGGATTGCCGTTGGCGTAGTTGTACTTCTAATATTTGGAGGTTTTCGGGGCGCTTACAAATCATATAATAAAATGGTGTCAATGGAAGAATCAGTTGCAGCACAATGGTCGCAAGTTGAAAACGTGTATCAACGCCGTGCCGATTTGATCCCCAACCTTGTAAATACCGTTAAAGGTTATGCCTCGCATGAACGTGAGACCTTTGAGGCTGTAATTGAGGCTCGTTCAAAAGCAAGTCAGGTAAATGTTGATGCTTCAAATCTTAATGAAAATTCTGTGCAACAATTTCAGAAAGCACAATCTGGATTATCTTCAGCCTTGAGCAGGCTTATGGTTGTTGTTGAGCGTTATCCCGATTTAAAAGCAAATCAAAACTTCAGAGACTTGCAAGCACAACTTGAAGGAACGGAAAATCGAATCTCGGTTGAACGACGTAAATTCAATGAGTCTGCAAGGACATACAATATCTACATCCGACAGTTCCCGCAAGCAATTTATGCCAATATCTTTGGATTTGAAAATAAAGCCTATTTTGAAGCTTCAGAAGGGGCAGATCAAGCTCCTGAAGTACAATTTTAAAATATAGAATATGTCAAAACCATCAAATTTCTTTACAGACGAAGAAAAGAAGATCATAAAAGAATCAATTGAAACAGCTGAACTTAATACATCTGGTGAAATCAGGCTCCATGTTGAAAAAAAGTGCCCTGAAGATGTTATGGACAGAGCTGCATATTGGTTCAAAGAACTTAAAATGCATAAAACAGAAGCACGAAATGGTGTGCTTTTTTATTTATCTATCGAAGATTATAAATTTGCAATCCTTGGTGACGTTGGTGTAAATGCCAAAGTTGAAGAGGGCTTTTGGAATTCGACCCGTGATTTGATACTGGGGTTTTTTAAAGATGGTAAATATGCTGAAGGGCTTAAAGTTGGCATTATTCAAGCTGGCTTGCAATTGAAAAAGTATTTTCCATATCAAACCGATGATGTTAATGAGCTTGAAAACGAAATTTCATACGGAAAATAGAAGACTTATGATGAAGAAAACCATATTATTTTTTATCGCCTTATTCTTTGTAAGCATTTCATTTGCCGATGACCTGCCACAGAGACCCACACCGCCCACATTAGTGACTGATTATGCTAATATATTGGATGACAGGGAGCAACTGCAACTTGAACAAAAGCTGGTTCGTTACTTTTCTTCAACATCTACACAAATTGCTGTGGTTACGGTCAATGATCTCGGGGGAAATGATATCTCTGACTATGCATTCCGTCTTGGAGAAAAATGGGGTATAGGCAGCAAGGATTTTGACAATGGAATTTTAATTCTTGTAAAGCCGAAACAATCATCGGCGAGAGGCCGGGTATTTATTGCAGTAGGCTATGGGCTGGAGGGCGTTGTGCCCGATGCTGTGGCTAATCAGATCGTTGATAATGAAATGATTCCGCATTTCAAAGCAGGTAATATGTATGCAGGAATAGACAATGCAACTTCGGTTTTGATAGAAATTACCAAAGGCGAATATACAGCTCAGCAATATGCCAAAAAAACCAGTGGTGGCTTTAATCCATTCATCTTGTTTTTGATCATCTTTTTTATTTTCCCGGTATTGTTTGGTCGTCGCAGAAAAGGCTATTATTCCTCAGGCGGACGGAGCAGTTTGCCGTTTTGGCTTGCTTTAGGATTTTTAGGCGGATCGAGTCGCGGACATTCCGGAGCTTTCAGCGATTTTAGTTCGGGAAGCGGTTCTTTCGGTGGAGGCGGAAGTTTTGGAGGTTTTGGCGGATTTGGCGGTGGCGGATTTGGCGGCGGCGGTGCTGGCGGTAGCTGGTAATCTTTTTGATAGGGTTTATAACAATATCGCCATTTTACCGTTAATCAACAATATCGCTTACATAATCTTTTCTGTATCTTTATGCGCATGCTGAAATATCTGATAATATTGTTTTTTTCTCTATCCTGTTCAATATTAGTATTCGGGCAGGAAATAAAAATGCCACGTGGTAACAATTCATCGGCGGACAGTGGTGAAAAAGATGAAGACCATGATCGTGAAGAAGAAATTCAAGTTGAATCAAAAATTCATGTATGGGAACTGGACAATTTATTTAGTCGAAAGGATTCAGTTTTACTGGATAGTGGTATGTTTAATTTCCATATTTACAACCCAATTTTTCAAAACAGTATTTCGAACAATTACCTGGGATATCTGGGAAGTCCTTACGAATCGAATATATATTTTAAAAGGGAGTCAGATGTCAATGATTTTTATTTTTTAAAGAATCTGTCAGCATACAGGCTAAAAACAAGCGATGTAAAATATTATAACACCACAACACCTTTTGCGGTTTTAAAGTATTCGCAAGGCAACCAGGGGGGGGGTAAAGCTGAACAAACCTTTAAGGCTTTTTATACCCAAAATATTGATTCGACTACAAATATCGGGTTCGATTTTAATGTATTTAGTAACAAAAGTAAGTACATAAATCAGGAAATATCACATAAGTATTTCAATATTTTTATGTCCCGAAATACTGAACGATACAATGGTTACCTGACATTTGTCAATGGCAATAATAACTTGGTAGAGAACGGCGGTGTGCCTGTTGATGTATTCGAAAGAGGATTTCGAAACCCTATTGATATGCCGGTTAATTTGATATCTGCCATAGAAAGTGAGAATAAATCACTTTCGCTTTTTACTTCACATGAATACTTAATGGGGCAATTGCCTTTTCTCGAGAAAAGACAAGATTCTGTCACTATCGATTCGATAAAGCCAGCGTTCAAACCGGCTTATTCAATTCATTATTATGCCGATTTTTCTAATTACAAGCGTTTTGTTTCAGAAAATAGTGTAAGTGCTGAATTTTTTGATACAACATTGATAAATACAGGCACACATATCGACTCTGTGTTTTTTAGAAGGTTTAATCATGCATTTCAACTGAATGCTTTTGAGAACGAGGACCGCAAGTTTACTTTCGGGAAAAGAGCATTCATTGAAAATGAGATTGTACGGGCTGAATATCCATTGGCCGATGGGCGCCGTTCATATTCGTATTCAAATATTTTTGTAGGCGGTGAAATTTATCGTAGCAAAAGCAATTTTTGGACATGGCGAGCAGCTGCAAGGTTTGCAGTTTTGGGACGTAACCTTGGTGATGCTAAAATTGAAGGAGAAATTGAAAAGCCCTTCATTTTTAATAACGATACAACACGATTAAAGATTGAGGGCTGGTATCGTGATTATTCTCCCGATATTTTTCAGGAACATTGGTATAGTAACCATTTTTCCTGGGATAACGAGTTTAAAAAGCAACACGAAATTTTTGTAAAATCGAGGTTTGATTATCCAAAATACAATGCCTCGGCCGGATTTAATTATGGCTTATTTAGTAGTTATTTATATAATAATGAACAGGCTGCGCCCGATCAGTATGCCGGAGAATTTTCTGTGATTAGTGCTGATGTTCAAAAAGATTTTAATTTTTGGCGCTTTGGTTGGTCAAATAAAGCTGTTTGGCAGGCGGTGTCAAGTAATCCGGCAGTAAGGCTCCCTACCTGGAGTTTCTATTCTAGTTTATATTACTCACACTATCTGTTTAAGGTAATGAAGATTCAGCTTGGAGCCGAGATTTATTATCACACCAAATTTAAATCCAATGCTTACGAGCCATCAACCGGGCAGTTTTATGTGCAAAATGAAATGAATACAGGTGGGTATCCTGTTGTTAATTTGTTTGCCAATGCTAAGCTGAAACGCACAAGTGCATTTGCTCAACTGGTGCATGCCAGCAGTTTCTTCAGCCTTGGCGAATACTTTAGTGCACATCAATATCCGCTTGAAACAATGGCTTTCCGTTTTGGTTTTTACTGGACCTTTTATGACTAATTTCATGTTTCGTCAATGTTAATTTTGATGGATGAACCATTTAACATTGTGATTATCTTGAGTTTTTGGCGTTAATTCGCGGCATAAAACAATAGATGTCATAAACATTTTATGAATTTAATCGTTGTTTGCTAAAACAGCTTTTCTGAGAATTATTAGAAAAGTTATTGTAGAACTAAAATTAAAGGTTTGAATAAACTTATTTTAGTATTAACAATTGCGTTTTCAGTATTGGCCGGGTGTACAAACAAAAGCCAAACAGAAAACAAGGTTGCTCCCCAAAACACCAAAACCGATGATTTAAAACGAATCATCGGGGAGAAAAAACTCAATGTAGCGGTTGATTATAGTTCAACCAGTTATTTTGTTTACAAGGGACAGCCAATGGGCTTCCAATACGAGTTGCTGAAAGCACTCGCGAAAGACCTCGGTGTGGAACTGGATATTCATATCACTAAGAATCTGAGTGAAGCTTTTAATGGCATCAAAACGTCAGAATTTGACATTATTGCCAAAAACCTTACCGTTACCAGAAAAAGAAATAAAATAGTTGATTTTACTGAGCCGTTGGCTTTGACCCGTCAGGTTTTGGTTCAGCGTTCATCAGAGGCTGATAAAAGTGACAATGAAGATTATCAGGTGAACTCAGTACTTGATATAGCCGGGAAATCCATTTACGTAAAGCAAAATTCAGCTTACGTACAACGATTAAAGAATCTTTCAGAAGAGATCGGTGAATCAATTACCATTGTTGAAGACTCGGTTTATGGGGTTGAACAGTTGATTGCCCTGGTAGCCTCTGGAGAAATAGACTATACTGTTTGCGACGAAAATGTTGCAATCGTTAATCAGCATTATTATCCATGGATTGATATTTCTGTCCCGGTTAGCTTCGAACAGAAGGTATCATGGGCTGTACGTAACAATTCTTCGGAATTGAAGACCTATCTTGACAATTGGATTTTGGAATATCAAAAAACAAGTGAGTATCACTATATTTACAATAAGTATTTTTCAAGCTCACGGGTTGCCAATATTGTTCGCAGCGAATATAACTCCATAACTGGAGGCAAAATATCGGAGTATGATGAGTTGGTTCGTGAAATATCTGCCAGCTTTGGATGGGATTGGCGGCTTGTGGCTTCAATCATTATGCAGGAATCGCGTTTTAACAAGTATGCCGAAAGTTGGGTTGGAGCCATGGGCTTAATGCAGCTTATGCCTAAAACAGCCGAACGTTTCAATGTTTCAGACATTGTTAACCCTCGTGAGAATGTTCGAGCCGGATTGGAATATCTAACATGGCTTGATGATGTACTTGCACCAATTATTGAAGATGAACAGGAACGGCTAAAATTTGTGCTTGCTTCATATAATGTAGGTATAGGTCATGTAATGGATGCTCGTAAACTAGCCATGAAATATGGTAAAAAATCATCGGTTTGGGATGATAATGTCGAGATATTTATTCTGAAGAAAACCTTACCTGAATATTATAACGATCCGGTGGTTCGTTATGGTTATTGTAGGGGTAAAGAGCCTTACAATTATGTGATTAAGGTGCTCGATCGTTACGATCATTATCTTAACGTTTTGCCCGATGAGAATAATGTTTCTTTAGTATCGCTTCCAGTTCTGCAAGAATCATTGAAGTAGCACCCCATATTATGTTCCCGTTAATAAAATAGCAGGGGACGTTGACTTTTTTTTCGGTTATTTCAACAGGTTGTAGTGAATGCGTTTCGTGATGGAATAAGTCGCTTAATGGAATTTGAATGATTTCTGTTACCTCATTCCGGTCAATTCTAAAGTTTAATTCTTTTTTTATTAGACCAACGTATGGGGTAATTATGAAGTTGCTAACTGGTATATATAAGTCGCTTAGTTGCCCTATTATTTCTACGTTTTCAGGCTTAATTCCAATTTCTTCATGCGTTTCGCGCAAAGCTGTGTTTTGAGTGTTGATATCATGTGCCTCATATCTTCCTCCCGGGAAACTAATTTGCCCCGGATGTTTTTTTAGCAGGTGATTGCGCCTTGTTAAGCATGTATTTATTTTGTTTGAATGATGAAATAATGGTATAAGCACAGCACTGTGTTGGGGTTTTTGATTTTTAGGCACCTCCAGTTGACGACCACGGGGCGACATAACAGCGTGAGCCTCCGGGTCGGGAAGCTCTTCTAAAAGGGCGCTACGAATGTCCTGAATTGTTATTTTGTTAAAGTTGACCACAGACTTTAAAATAAAATGTTATTCAATTGAAATGGCATCTACCGGTGATATCTTTGATATGAACATTGAGGGCAATAAAACAATCAATAATATAGCCAATATCGTACCAATGTTCAGAAGTAAAATATACGGAAAATTAAAGAAGATTGGTACCGTATCGATATAATATGAAGCCGGATCGAGCTTTAAAATGCCGGTTGAATATTGAATAAAGCAAAGCCCGATTCCGGCAATATTCCCCCATATTAATCCACGTATCGATAATAAACCTGTGAGGTATAAAAATATTTTACGGACTTTAACATTGGGGTATCCCAGGGCTTTAAGAATGCCAATCATCCTACTGCGTTCAATAATGATAATCAATAACCCCGAAATCATATTGATCCCGGCAACAGTAATCATCAATATCAGAAGAACCCATACATTCATGTCGAGAACCGATAACCAGTCGAACACCATTGCGTATTTTTGCTTGATAGTGTATACCCTGAGCATCGAGTTTTCAGTAGCCATGTTCATGGTTGTTTCCCGTGCCTGGTAATAAACCTGTTCAAGGGCTTCAAAATCAACAACATTAATTTCGTAACCGCTTATTTCGGATTGATGCCAACCATATAATGACTGTATTTGTTTTATGTCGCCAATGATATAAAGTTCGTCAAATTCAGACATGCTTGTGTTGTAAAATCCCGAAATAAAAAATCGCCGGGCGCGCGGGGTGTTTTCTCCTTCGTTGTAGAAATAACAAAAAAGTTTGTCACCAATATTCAGCTTTAAAAGCTTGCCAATTTTTTCAGAGACAAGTACCTCAGTATTCTCTTCTCCTTGGTTGATTTCAGGAAGAGCACCTTCGATGATGTTATTTTCAAGAAATGTTAAATCGTAATTTGATCCGATACCTTTAAAAACGATTCCGTGAATAGCATCTTCAGTTTTAACAATACCCGGCTTGGTTGCAAATTGTTGCAGATGGCTAACATGTGGTATGTTTAACAGTTGCCCGATTAATTGTGAGTCGATGGTAACCGGGTTTGTTTCAAAAGAAAGGTTTGAATCGAAATTTACAACCTGGAGATGAGAGCCAAAACCAACAACTTTATTTCGTATTTCGTTTTTAAAGCCCAGCAAAACAGCAACCGAAATAATCATTACAGCTAAACCAAGAGAAATACTGGCCACTGCAATCGAAACAATTTTGTTCGATATCCCTTTTCGTTTTTCGTTTTGTGAGAAAACTCGTTTGGCTATGAAATATTCAGTGTTCAAGGGTCAGTTTTTTTATGTGGTTGTGTCAACGTTTCTAACGGGCGTATAATTCCGGTTTATAACTGGTACTAAAATGAGGCATATTGCTCCGAACACAACAACCATGAGATTCATGCTTGAATGGGCCAACAAGGCAAATATTTTACCATTAGCGCTTTCAATGCCATATAAACCCAACGCTTTTTCAGCCATAAAATGCCAGGCTCCAATACCTCCTTGTACAGGGGCTACCATTCCAAAACTTGCAAATACAAAAGTAAGCAGCCCTGCCAGTGGCGTCAAATGTCTGGTAAAATCTAAGCTGAAGAATATGGAGTATAGCATCAAATAATACATAAGCCAAATGAAAACAGTGTGAGCAATGTAAGCCTTGTAGCGTCGCATTGACAAAATCGATTTTATACCCAGCGTAAAGTCGCTTATTACAGCCTGTATTTTGTTCTTTTTGCCTGATTTTCTCCCTAATCTGACATAGAATAAAAGCCCAAGTGTTGAGATGACTAGCATGCCCCATAATAAAGGCGACTGTATAACATTTTGGATGTTTTCAACCACCAGTGGGTTGTCTTTTCCGAAGCTGATAATCTTATCAAACTCAAGTATAATGATTGATACAAATATGAAAAGTAGCATGACCATGTCTATAATACGTTCAGTAACAACCGTACCAAATAGTTTAGAAAACGGAATCTTTTCGTATTTGGTCATTAGTGCACAGCGGGCAAATTCTCCCATCCGGGGTAATAGCAGGTTCATGAAATAACTTGTCATAACAGCAATAAAAGAATTTGAAGTACGGGGCTTTTCACCTAACGGCTCCAATGCAATCTTCCACCGAAGCGTCCGGCTGATATGACTAAGCAATCCAAAAAAGAGGGAGATAGCTACCCATGTGTAATTTACTTCGTTTGACAGTGTGTACCAAATTTTTGTGAAATCCTGATCACGATATACAAGCCAAAACATTCCAACCCCAAGGGCAGTGAATGTTATATATTTTAAAATATTAAAAATCTTTTTTTTCAAAACGGCAAAGATTATAAGATGCTTTGTTAAATTTGCAGTATACAAAATTAAGCATTTGTTACATTTAATTAAATAATAATACCCGAAAATATTAGAAATAAAAAATGTTTTTTTGTATAAAATCATTTTTTAAACTCCGGTGGGAGTTTTTTAGTATTTTTTTTTGCTAAATTAGTAAATATAATAAGAAATGAGCGACCCAGACCCTTATGGCAGTTGTAAAGGCCAAAAAGCATTTAGGCCAACATTTTCTTGCGGATCAAAACATTGCCCGTAAGATTGTTGGAAGCCTTTCGCCCGAAAATACCAATATTTTAGAGGTAGGACCGGGGATGGGAGTGTTGACTCATTTACTTTTTAGTGATAAAAGATTAAACGTTGTTGCTTTAGATGTTGATACTGATTCAGTAACATACCTGAAAGAAAAATATCCCGAATTTGCACAACAGATCTTTGATGCCGATTTTCTTAAGACAGATCTTTCGTCTTTTTTTCCTGATAATGAATTTACCGTTATTGGTAATTTCCCCTATAATATCTCTTCGCAAATATTTTTTAAAGTCCTCGATAACAAATCACATATTCCTGAAGTTGTAGGGATGATTCAGAAAGAAGTAGCTGAACGAATGGCTGCAAAACCAGGATCAAAAACCTTTGGCGTACTTAGCGTTTTAATTCAGGCATATTATTCCGTTGAATACTTGTTTACAGTGCATGAGCATGTTTTTAAACCACCACCCAAAGTTAAATCAGCTGTTGTCAGGCTGTCTCGTAAAGATCAGGAGGCGTTGGGATGTGACGAAGTTTTGTTCAAAAGAATAGTGAAAACAATGTTTAATCAGCGCCGCAAAATGATACGAAATAGCATAAGACCAATATTAAAAGAGGTTGGGTTTTCGCACCCTTTTTTAGAGAAGAGGCCTGAGCAACTTTCCATTGATGATTTTGTTGAGTTTACGAATGTTGTTGAACATGCTTTAAAAGAATGATTTATGCAATTCGAAATTACACGGGAATATATAGATTACCTGAAAGAGCTCATAGAAGCAGATGATACGCAGCAATTAAGAAAGTTGCTGGCAGATCTCCATCCGGCTGATATTGCCGATATCATGGAAGTGCTTACCATGGAGGAGGCCAAAATAATCTATTTGCTTGTAGATGGAGATGTGGCATCGGATGTTTTACTCGAAATTAATGAGGAAGACCGGCGAAAATTTCTGGCTGAATTGCCATCAGAAGTTATTGCCCGCCAGTACATCGAGTTTATGGACTCAGATGATGCTGCCGATGTTATTGGCGAATTGCCTGATGAAAAGCGTGAACAGGTAATTGCTTATATCGATGATCAGGAGCATGCCGGTGAAATTACCGAATTACTTAGTTATGATGAAGACTCGGCCGGTGGTATAATGGCCGCGGAGCTGGTGGCGGTTAACGAAAACTGGAATGTGCAGAAATGTTTGAAGGAAATTGGACATCAATCGGAAGACATTGACGAAATTTATTACGTGTATGTTGTTGATAATGATAATCATTTAAAAGGCGTTTTGTCTCTTAAAAAACTCATACAATACCCTACCCAGACTAATATTTCAAATATTTTTAATAAGGATGTTATCTCGTCGTTGATTGATGCAGACAGGGAAGAGGTAGCACAAAAAATGGAGAAATACGACCTGGTTGCACTGCCAGTTGTTGATTATAGCGGTCACCTGAAAGGGCGTATTACGATTGATGACGTTGTTGATATCATTCGTGAAGAGGCTGAAAAAGATTATCAATTGGTTTCAGGTATTACCGGTGATGTTGAACCTTCAGACAGTGTTTTTAACATCACCAGGGTAAGGTTACCATGGTTGCTTATTGGTTTAGTAGGAGGAATTTTAGGAGCCTTTGTTATTTCAGGAAACGAAGAAGCATTGAAGCATATTCCCAACATGGCTTATTTTATTCCGTTGATTGGTGCGATGGCAGGTAATGTTGGAGTGCAATCATCGTCAATTGTTGTGCAGAGTATAGCAAGTGGTGGTAGTAATTTTCATAGTATTGGCCGTAAGTTGCTTAAAGAACTGGGGGTGGCTTTAATTGTAGCTTTCGTACTTGCCGGGCTTATCTTGATATTTAACCTGATTTTTGATATCGGCGGCTCGGGGCGCTCACTTGCTTTTACTGTTAGTTCATCATTATTTATCGTAGTAATTTTTGCCTCGCTATTTGGCACTTTTATTCCTCTTTTACTCGATAAACTAAAAATTGACCCCGCATTGGCAACCGGCCCTTTCATAACAACAATAAATGATATCATGGGACTTTTAATATACATGGTTATAGGTCAGCTTATATTCTGATATCCAGTTGCTTTAGCTGAAATGGAAAGGTCCCGGACGCTTTATTAATGATTTTTATGGTTTCATTTTTGAATCTTATCAAAATCATTGGTATTTTCAAGCAAAATTTCTTCTGCTGTTTTTCAGAAGGTTGATATTTATCGTATTTTTGACAAAAAATATTGAAAATAATAATTAAATGACTGATAATAAAAAAATTAAATCGGCTTTGGTGTCTGTTTTTCATAAGGAAAGAGTCGATGAGATTGTTACAAAATTAGAAAAAGCCGGTGTGAAAATATTCTCAACCGGAGGTACAAAAAAGTTTATTGAAGATCTTGGCGTAGAAGTTACCGCTGTTGAAGAGTTAACCAGTTACCCTTCAATCTTAGGTGGCAGGGTAAAAACATTGCATCCGAAAGTGTTTGGGGGAATTTTATCACGACGTGATAATGATGGAGATGTGAAACAGTTGGGTGAATATCAAATACCTGAAATTGATTTGGTAATTGTTGATTTATATCCTTTTGAAGATACGGTTGCTTCGGGAGCTTCGCATGCTGATATCATTGAAAAAATTGATATTGGTGGCATTGCTTTAATTAGGGCGGCTGCAAAAAATTACAAGGATGTAATAATTGTTCCATCACGGAATGAATATGATGATTTAATCGATTTGCTTGATAACCATAATGCCGAATCGACGCTTGAACAGCGTGAAGGTTTTGCAGTTAAGGCTTTTGCAACTTCATCGAATTACGATACGGCTATTTTTAACTATTTTAATAAAGGAAAGGATAATCTTTTCAGGGCAAGTTATAACAATAGCACAGTCTTGCGTTATGGTGAAAACCCCCATCAAAAGGGAGTATTCTTCGGAAAGTTTGATGAATTGTTTGACAAGCTTCACGGAAAAGAGATATCATATAATAACTTACTTGATATTGATGCAGCTGTAAACCTTATTGATGAATTTGATGAAACTACATTCGCGATTTTGAAACATAACAATGCTTGTGGCTGTGCTTCACGCGAAAACCTGATCGACGCATGGAAAGATGCATTGGCAGGTGACCCGGTTTCAGCATTTGGAGGGATTTTAATAACCAACAAAGAGATTGATGCCGAAACAGCAGAAGATATTAATAAGTTGTTTTTCGAGGTGATTATTGCTCCATCGTATAACGAAAAAGCATTGGAGATTTTAAAATCGAAAAAGAACCGTATCATACTTTTGCGTAAGCAGGTAGAAATGCCCAAAGCGCAATTCCGCAGTGTGTTGAATGGTGTTTTATACCAGGAGCGCGATTTGGCCAATGAGGCAGACGACGATTTGAAACCGTCAACAAGCCTGCAGCCAGACGCTTCTCAGGTTGAAGACCTGCTTTTTGCAAATAAGCTTGTAAAGCAATCAAAATCGAACACTATTGTGTTGGCCAAGAATAAGCATTTGCTTGCCAGTGGTGTTGGGGAAACGTCACGTGTTGATGCATTGAAACATGCCATTGAGAAAGCCGAGAGTTTCGGGTTCGACTTAAAAGGAGCTGTTATGTCATCTGATGCTTTCTTTCCGTTTGCCGATTGTGTTGAAATAGCTCACGGCGTAGGCGTTGATTGTGTGATTCAGCCCGGTGGTTCGATTCGCGATCAGGATTCGATTGATTATTGCAATGACCATAACATGTCAATGGTATTTACCGGCACCCGCCACTTTAAACATTAATTTAATATGGGTTTATTTTCATTTTTAACGCAAGAAGTTGCAGTTGACTTAGGAACTGCAAACACAATAATTATCTACAACGATAAGATTGTTGTGGATGAGCCATCGATGATAACCATAGATTTGAAAACAGATAAAATGATCGCTATTGGTGAGAAATCACGCCAAATGCAGGGAAAAACCCACGCAAACCTGAAAACAATACGACCGTTACGCGATGGTGTTATCGCCGATTTCAATGCAGCCGAGCAGATGATTAGAGGAATGATAAAGCTTATTAATCGTTCGAATCGTCTCTTTCCGCCGGCTTTGAAAATGGTGATTTGTATTCCTTCGGGAAGCACTGAGGTTGAACTTAGGGCTGTACGTGATTCTTCGGAACATGCCGGGGCACGAGAGGTTTATCTGATTTACGAACCAATGGCAGCAGCTATTGGTATCGGCATCGATGTTGAGGCTCCTGAAGGGAATATGGTTGTTGATATTGGTGGTGGTACTACCGAGATTGCAGTGATATCGCTGGGGGGTATTGTAACCAATAAGTCGATTCGTATAGCCGGTGATGATTTAACGGCCGATATTATGGAATACATGCGTCACCAGCATAATATTAAGGTTGGAGACCGTACCGCAGAAGAAATTAAACTGAATGTAGGAGCTGCATTGTCAGAGCTTGACGATCCACCGGCCGATTATATTGTAAGGGGACCTAACCAAATGACCGCCCTGCCGGTTGAAGTGCCGGTTTCATATCAGGAAATTGCTCACTGTTTAGATAAATCAGTATCGAAAATCGAAACAGCAATTTTGAGCGCGTTGGAAAAAACACCACCCGAGTTGTACGCCGATATTGTGAATCATGGTATTTATCTCGCTGGTGGTGGTGCTTTACTCAGGGGGTTGGATAAACGCCTTAGTGATAAGATTAATATACCGTTCCATATAGCTGATGACCCACTCAGGGCTGTAGCCAGGGGAACGGGGATCGCCTTGAAAAATGTTGATCGTTTCTCATTCCTGATCAGATAAAAATGGAGTAATATAACTATGAGGAGTTTATTGAACTTTCTAATTAAGTATCATGTATTCTTTCTTTTTCTATTTTTAGAAATGTTCAGCCTTACCCTGATTGTTCGCTATAACAATTTTCAAAGGGTGAGTTTTCTAAACTCTTCAAATGCTATATCGGCTACTGTTTTTGACAGAGCACAGTCTGTGGTTGATTATTTTCAGCTTAAGCGCATAAATGAAACTTTATCGGAGGAAAATACAAGGCTCAGGCAGCAGCTTCAGTCTTTGCTGTTAACCGATATTGAGAATGCTTCAGGTTATGTTGTTGGTGTCGATACGGTTGAAGCTTATTCAGCAAAAGTAATTCGTAACTCTGTAAATAAGCAGTACAACTATTTAACACTAAACAAGGGTGAATCTGATGGTATTGAGCTCGATATGGGTGTTGTATGTGCCGATGGCGTTGTTGGTGTAGTACTTGATGTGAGTGAAAATTATGCAACGGTATTGTCTGTATTAAATGGCAGATGGGCTATCAATGCAAAACATAAAGAAACAAACTATTTTGGCCCGTTGCAATGGGGTGGCCTCGATCCTTCTTTTGCTTATCTTGAAGAAATCCCCTATCATGTAAAAATAAATAAGGGCGATGAAATTGTTACCAGTGGTTATTCCTCGATTTTCCCTGAAGGGATTTCAATTGGGGTGGTTGAAGAGATTGAGCATTCATCGGGAGATACCTTTCAGGAGGTAAAAGTGCGTCTTTCAGTAGGTTTTGGAGGTTTGTTTTATGTAAATGTATTAAAAAACACCAACAAAGAGGAGCGGATAGAACTGGAAAAATCAACACGAAATGAATAAAGGTTCAATTTGGTATATCGGATTGTTTATGACAGCTGTGCTTGTACAGGTGTTGTTTATGGATGCTATTCAATTTAGTGGATTGGTTAACCCTTATTTTTATGTAATTTTTATTCTTTTATTGCCTTTGTATGTACCTCGTTATTTGCAATTGTTGCTTGGCTTCATGCTGGGAATTTCGATTGATGTTTTTTCAAACACACCGGGCATCCACGCTTCCGCAACGGTGTTTCTGGCTTTTTTGAGGCCATATATTATTAGTACAAATGTTGATGAACAAGACCGGGGTAAAATTCCCAGTGTAATGAATATGGGAACCGGATGGTTTATGAAATATTCAGCAGTACTGATTTTGTTGCATCACATTTTTCTTTTTTATATAGAGATGTTTACGTTTAGCGATTTTTTCAACACCCTTTTGCGTAGTGTGTTAAGTGCTCTTTTTACTTTTGTGTTGATTGTGGTTAGTCAGTTTTTAATTTTCAGAAAATAATAATAAGTGGATAGCTATTCAAAAAGAAAGAATATTATTATCCTGATTTTCTTGTTGGTGGGTGTTGTTTTTATTCTGCGATTGTTTTCACTTCAGGTGCTGGATACTACTTACAAGAAAACGGCAACGAATAATGTACTGCGTGAAGTTGTTGATTTTCCTTCACGTGGTTTGATTTATGATCGTAACGGGCGGCTTATGGTTTATAACCAGGCAGCATACGACCTACTTGCTGCTCCACGCGAAATTGCCGGTTTTGATACCACTCTGCTTTGTTCAATACTTGATGTGGATCGGGAGCAATTTGAAAAATCGCTTTCAAAGGCTAAGAATTATTCAACATATAAACCCTCTATTATAGTAAAACAAATTTCTCCCGAGCGCTATGCATTGCTTCAGGAAAAAATGTACAAGTACCCCGGATTTTATGTTCAACCCCGTACTTTGCGAAAGTATAATTACGATAATGCAGCTCATGTGTTGGGTTATGTTGGTGAAGTGGGGCCGTCTATGATAAAAGAAGATTCTTATTACAGGCAGGGTGATTATATCGGAAGCACCGGGATTGAACGTAAATATGAACAATATTTGAGGGGTGTGAAAGGTAAGAGCTACTATATGGTTGATGTGCATAACCGTGTTAAAGGGAGTTATGACAGAGGAAATATGGATGTTTCGCCTGTAAAGGGAAGTGATTTGGTAATTTCAATTGATGCTGAGCTTCAGCAATATGGTAAACAATTGCTACAAAACAAAATTGCCAGTATTGTTGCAATTGAACCTGAAAGCGGGGAGATTCTGTCGATGGTAAGTACGCCCGGATATAAACCATCTGATATGGTAGGGCGAAAACGAATTGATAGCTATCCTAAGCTTGTTGGCGATTCATTGTTGCCGCTATTTAACCGGGCTGTAAGGGCACTTTATCCGCCCGGTTCTACTTTTAAGATGATGAACGCACTTATCGCCCTGCAAGAAGAAGTTATTACACCGCGTACGCGTTTTATGTGTAATCATGGTTATCATATTGGCTCATTCTCTATGGGATGCCACCACGACAGAGAGTTTCGGTTAGATGCTTCTATAGCACAATCGTGTAATGCATATTACGCACATACTTTTCGACGGATATTGGAGTCATCGAAATTTTCAGATGTTAAAGAAGGATATGAGAAATGGCGTGAATATGTTGTGAGTTTTGGCTTATCTCAAACTATTGCACCTGAAATTTCAGATGAGTTGCCCGGTTTTATCCCAAATTCCGATTATTATCAACGCCGTGTATTTCCCTATTCACGTTGGCGGGCTTTGCCCATTATTTCATTGTCGATAGGGCAGGGCGAAATTCAGACAACACCATTGCAAATGGCTAATTATACCGCAACATTGGCTAATAAAGGGCATTATTTTACACCTCATCTGGTTAAAAACATTGTGGGAACCAACGAGTCGGTAATAGAGGTTAAAAAGTTCCAAACCATGATTGATTCAGCAAACATTGAAGAAGTTTGCGATGGTATGGAACAGGTTTTTAGTATCGAGCACTTGGGGACTGCCCGCGCTTCGCGTGTTCCAGGTATCCGGATTTGTGGTAAAACCGGAACAGCAGAAAACCCGCATGGTGAGGATCACTCAACATTTATTGCATTTGCCCCACGCGAAAATCCCAAAATTGCAGTAGCCGTTTACGTTGAATATGGGAAGTGGGGCAGCACTTTTGCAGCTCCGATAGCATCGTTATTAATTGAAAAATATTTAAACGATTCAATTCAGGGATCACGAAAACATATTGAAAAAAGTATGATGGAAGCAAATCTTTTGTTTCCTGATAAACCGAACTATTTTAAAATAGAGTAAATTGGCAAGAAGAACTAACACATGGGGAAATATCGACTGGATAACCATTTTGATTTATGTCATTTTGGTAATATCAGGGTGGTTTAATATATATTCGGCTGTTTATCACGAAGAGTATAGTAATATTTTCGATATATCTCAGCGTTATGGCAAACAAATGATTTGGATTGGGCTAAGTGCTTTATTGGCTTTCTTTATCTTGTTGGTTGATAGTGAGTTTTTTGTAACCTTTAGTTACGTGCTTTATGGGCTGTTTATATTGTTGCTTATCTTGGTATTGTTTGTGGGAAAAGAAGTGAACGGTGCAAAATCATGGTTGATGTTGGGCAGCTTTGCTATTCAGCCAGCTGAATTTGCCAAGTTGGGTACTTCTTTGGCGGTTGCTAAATTAATCAGTTCGTATAACTTTAGCTTTAACAATTACAGGAAGATTTTTGCTCTGGCTTTGCTGATTTTATTACCGGTTGTTTTGATTATTTTGCAAAATGATACCGGATCGGCTTTGGTGTATATTGTTTTTATTATTCCGTTATTCCGAGAAGGCATGTCGGGATTGATTTTATTCTTTGTTTTTTATGCTGCATTGTTGTTTATACTTACACTGGTTGTCTCACCCATAACCATAATTGTTACAGTAATAGTCCTGGCATTACTGGGCGATTTAATTATACGAAAAAGTTGGGGTGATTTGCTAAAAGTTATTGCAATGATTGGGTTCTGGGGACTTGTCGTTTGGGGGTATTCTGTAATTTTTAACGATAACAATCCTGATATCTATTTTTTGCTGGTTCGGTCATCTGTTCTAACTTCAATTGTTTTGCTGGTCGTTTCGTTAATAAAACGTGTGCCCCAGGCTCCGCTGATTGTTTCCATGTTTTTGTTGTCATTAGCTTTCACATTTACAGTAGATTATGCTTTTAATGAAATATTAGAATCACATCAACAGGCAAGAATAAATAATTTGATAGGCGTTGAATCTGATCCTTTGGGGGCAGGCTATAATGTTAATCAATCGAAAATAGCTATTGGTTCAGGTGGCATTGACGGTAAAGGTTTTCTGCAAGGCACTCAGACAAAGTATGATTTTGTACCCGAGCAAAGTACCGATTTTATCTTTTGTACTGTTGGTGAAGAATGGGGTTTTATTGGAACCTCAACAATTGTATTGGCTTTTTTATTTCTGTTTATTCGACTCATAATTTTGGCTGAACGACAAAGGTCGGTATACAGCCGGGTGTTTGGCTATAGTGTTGCTTCTATCTTATTCTTCCACTTTGCAGTAAATATAGGAATGACAATCGGCTTAGCTCCGGTAATCGGTATTCCTTTGCCTTTTTTTAGTTACGGGGGATCTTCGCTTTGGTTTTTTACAATTCTGTTATTTGTGTTTTTAAAATTAGACTCAAGCCGACTTGAGCAATTACATTAAGGAATAAAGTTTTGATAATATAAGTCATTTTTTTTATGCCTTGATTTTGTTAATTTTGTGCGCCTTTTTCGTTTTTGGGAGCATATTATACCGTGGTATATTGTGAAATATACGAGTTATCCCGAAAGCTTTTGGAATCACAATTGAAAATAAATGTTTTAGACGAATATGAAATATAGAGCATACACATTAAATAATTTTAGGACAATACCACAACTTGAAAAGTTAACAGACAGGCAGAAGGATGATATTGAAATTGTTGGTAATGTATTGCCTTTTAAGGTTAGTAATTATGTTGTTGATGAATTGATTGACTGGGATAATTTTGAAGAGGATCCATTCTTTATTCTGAATTTTCCTCAAAAGGATATGCTGATTTTGGAGCACTTCAATTCAATTAAAAAGTTACTTGAAGAAAAGGCCGACCGGTCAACATTAAATGCTGAAATTGATCGTATACGTTTGTCTTTAAATCCAAATCCTGCAGGGCAACAATATAATGTTCCTGAATTTGAAGGAGAACCGTTAACCGGGATTCAGCATAAGTACGATGAAACCATGTTGTTCTTTCCAAGTCAGGGACAAACATGCCATGCATATTGCACTTTTTGTTTCAGGTGGCCACAGTTTGCAATGAACGATTTCCGTTTTGCCATGAAAGAGGCCGATTTGATGGTTAATTATCTGAAAGCTCATCCCGAAATTTCTGATGTATTGTTTACCGGTGGCGATCCGGGTATTATGAAAACAAAATTCTTTGAATATTATTTTAATGCATTGCTCGATGCTGATATTCCTAACCTCAAAACAATACGTATCGGAACAAAGGCATTGTCATACTGGCCTTATCGTTTTACAACTGATGATGATGCCGATGATTTAATTGAGCTGTTTGAGAAAACAGTGAAAAAAGGCATCAATATTAGTATCATGGCTCATTTTAACCATCCGAGGGCTCTTGACACGAAAGCGGTAAGCGATGCAATTAATCGTATTTTGTCTACAGGCGCCCAAATACGCACTCAATCGCCTGTATTGAAGCACATTAATGCCGATGGTGAAGTGTGGGGAAAAATGTGGCGTAAACAGGTTAGCATGGGGCTTATCCCTTATTACATGTTTGTAGCCCGCGATACCGGCGCACAGGATTATTTTGCCATTACGCTCGATAAAGCTATCAATATTTACAATGATGCATATACTCATGTAAGTGGTATTTGTCGTACTGTTAGAGGTCCCAGTATGTCAAGCGATCCCGGCAAGATTCACATGCTGGGTGTAACCGAGGTGAATGGCGAAAAAGTATTTGTGATGCGTTTTATTCAGGGACGTAATCCTGAGTGGGTTAATCGGATTTTCTTTGCCAAATATAATCCCGATGCATTGTGGATTAGTGATTTGGAACCGGCATTTGGCGAGAAAGAATTCTTCTTCATGAAAGAGTTTAATGACATGCGCAATAGCCAGCACGATTTGGAGCATACTGAAGCTGTTGAATAAATAAAAGAAATTTCAAATAGATACGGGTGATTGCTTTAATTGGTGTTGCACATGGGGTTTGGTCAGTTTATTATAGGATATTGAAGTTGCAGGATGTGTTAAATAAAATGCCTTTAGGCATGATCCAGTATTGTAGCCTGTGGTTTCAACCACAGGAAAAGGGATGAGTGTACAGACAAGAATGCCATCGGCATGGTGCATGTAATTTGATATGTTCCGGCCATGGTTGCCATTCCGCATTTATCATCAATGGCAGTTGGCCGGGTAGGTGCTATTGCTTATCGCCCCTTTGGGGCTACTAACATCCCTTTTGGTGTTAAAAATTCGTTGGTTGCATCTTCAATAAATG
>JAQIDF010000358.1 GCA_027858145.1 Prolixibacteraceae bacterium
GTTTAATGTTATACCACCACCAATTTTACCGTTTGTGAGTTGATGGTGATATGAATAAGCTGCTTCTACATCAATGTTGTTGTAAAATCCCAACTCATCACTTACAATTGTAAAACCCAAACCACTATTTGTACCCAATATTTCAACGGGGCCTTCAACCCCAAAAACGGATGAAACCGGTTTCCCATCTCCAAAACCTGCAAACATTGTACGGTTTATAAATACGGCATTTGCCGTGCTATTTGATCCCACAAACCCCGGATTTGCAACATGTCTGTTAAGCATGTAGCTGCTAAACAAAGGTTCGTGTTGTGCATTTGCTGCTAAATTAATTAATATTAATAAAATAAAAAAAGAAAAATAGTTTTTCATAAATGCTTCTCCGCCTTTTACTAAAGGTCACGATGTGAACAAAAATAAAACAATATAGTGTTATACATCATTTTTTTTAAAATATTTAAAAAAAATATCATTATTCTGAACTGAAAGGTTTGATTTTCTTGAAATTCACCCACCACCGCTCAGGTATTTCATTTTTGCAAGCATCTTGATAGTCTTGCTCAGTGCATGAAACCACAATGCTGTTTTGCGAATTTTTGTTGTCAAAATCCGATTTTATTTGCAGCCACCAACGGTTTGTTTTTTCACTCTTATAGAAAACGATTGGAAAATCAATTTCGTCTATCTGAACCTCATATTTTTTACAATATTCAAGTGACGATATGGGATACTCATGTTTTCGGTTGCTGTAGCCCTCAATATAATACCAAATAATTTGTGCCGCCAATTTGGCCGTTAGCATTTGTGTGCTGTTCTCTGGTAATAAACCTGTTAAGCGGAATAGTTGAACGTTGTCGCTGATTCCTGCATAACGTGAAATTTGGCAGGCTTCGTGGGCAAATAGTCCGTTAGGCGATCCGTTTTCTTGTGATGGAGCATCTTGTGCTCTTATTGCGGCTATGTCAAAATTAACCAAATGGGCATCCCGGAAATATGATTCACAGCTTTCGAAGTTGGCCCGGATTTCTCCTAAACGGGAGTGTTCAAAATATAAACTGTTTAATCGGTTAATTTGTGATGGCGATACATAATATGATTGGTAACCTAAACTTATAATGTTATAAATATGAGATAGGTCGTTATTTATAATATGTTCAAAGTATGAGTTTGAGTTGATATCGTTTTCATTAACATTAATGCTTATATGTGAATTGATATCCAGTATGTTGATGTTGTTTTCAAATTCTTTGTATGCTTTAACAAAGGCGGGTGTATAGTATTGATTACCTCCTATAATAATACTATTAACATTCATCGAAAACAACAATGAACATACAGTTTTAATTGCGAAAAATGCATCTTTTGTTTTGTTTCCTTTTTTGATTGTGCCTAAATCGCATACTTTAACTCCGAGGTGATAATTTTTCAGATTGTAAAGCTGTTCTCTAATTTGCTGTGAGGCTGTTTTCGACAGTTCTTTCTGTGGGCTTGTAAGTGTTTCTGGTAACGAAAAGATGGCAATCTCGAACTTTGAAGTTTCTAAAAGAGGGGCAGCAGAGCTGTTAATAACAAGATTTCTCCCAAGCGACGCATTGCTTGTGGCAAATGCCATTTCGTCAAAGTCAGATGTATCAACAGGATCAAAATAGTCGAGTAGCTCTGTTAGTTTGTCTTTAAACATTTTTGGGTTGAAAATAATACTATTTAATAATAAAGGCAAACCTTTTTAGGAATGCCTTTATTATTAATCAATATTATTTCTTTTTTCTTGTTTTTTTACGGGGTGCCGGACCCTTTTCAATGATTTCCCTGCAATCTTCGAGCGATAATTTTTCGGCATCCGTTTCTTTCGGGATTTTGTAATTTTTCTTTTTATAAGAAATGTAAGGACCCCAACGGCCATTGAGTACTCTCAGATCGGGCTCTTCATCAAATGTATTTATGATGGCTTTGCGGTCTTTCTCGCGTTTTTCTTCTATTAATTCAATTGCCTGATCAAGTGTAATGGTAAACGGGTCGTTATCTTTACCGATTGATACAAATTTATTGTCGTGACGTACATAAGGACCAAATCGTCCAATGGCAGCTGTTACCTTTTTATCTTCGTATTCGCCAAGCTCCCTCGGAAGTTTAAACAAATCAATTGCCTGGTCAAGCGTAATGGTCTCGAGTCTCATGCCTGCTTGCATGCTGGCAAACTTAGGTTTTTCAGCTTCTTCATCATCAGCATCGCCAGTTTCGCCCAGCTGAACCATTGGGCCAAACCGGCCTATTTTAGCAAAAATCGGTTTCCCCGTTTTGGGGTCGTCACCTAATTTTCGTTCACCGTTTGCTTTCTCTGATACTTCGAGGGTTTCTTCAACTTGTTTGTGAAAAGGCTTATAGAAATCCTGAAGCATTTTTTCCCATTCTTCTTTACCTTCGGCAATAATATCGAATCTTTCTTCAACCTTCGCAGTGAAGTTGTAATCCATAATTGTATCGAAGTACTTCATCAGGAAATCATTTACAACCATGCCGATATCTGTCGGGAAGAGCTTGTTTTTTTCATATCCGTAATTTTCTTTTTCTTTTTGCTCTTCAATATTCCCCGATTTGAGGGTTATAGTCATAAATTCACGCTCAGCCCCCGGGCGGTCTTCCTTGACCACATAACCACGATTCTGTATTGTAGTAATAATCGGGGCGTATGTTGAAGGTCTTCCGATGCCTTGTTCTTCGAGTTTTTTCACAAGACTTGCTTCGGTGTATCGTGGCGGACGTTTAGAAAAGCGCTGAATGGCATCTATTTTATCGAGATCCAAAATATCGTTTTCGTGAATAGGAGGCAATAATACATCGCCATTTTTATTTTCTTCATCGTCATCTGTCGATTCAAGATACACTTTCAGAAAACCATCAAATTTAATAATTTCACCTGTAGCAACGAACTTCTCATCAGTTTTGGAAATACCAATATTAACTGTTGTTTTTTCAAGTTGGGCTTCGCTCATCTGCGATGCAATCGTGCGTTTCCAGATTAATTCGTAGAGTTTTTGTTCCTGGTTTTTACCTTTTACCGTTTCATTTTCGATGTAGGTAGGCCGTATTGCTTCGTGCGCTTCCTGGGCTCCTTTCGAAGATGTTTTGAACTGACGGGTTTTGGAATATTTTTCGCCGTATGCCTCGTTGATTTTCGATTTTGCGGTATTGATGGCAAGGCTCGATAAATTAACCGAGTCGGTACGCATGTATGTTATTTTACCGGCCTCGTACAAACGTTGGGCAACGCTCATGGTTTGTGCAACTGAAAACCCAAGTTTCCGACTGGCTTCCTGCTGGAGGGTTGAGGTTGTGAATGGTGCTGCCGGGCTACGTTTTCCAGGTTTTTTAACAACGTCATTAACTTGATATGACGCATCTTTACATTTTTCAAGAAATGCCAGTGCTTCATCGTGGCTTTTAAAGCGTTTATTAAGTTCCGCTTTTAAAGAGGTGTTTTTGCCGTCCTTATCTTTAACCATGAAAATGGCATTGACTCTGTAATTCGACGAGGCTGTAAAATTTATTATTTCACGTTCGCGCTCTACGATCAGACGTACGGCAACCGACTGTACCCTGCCGGCTGACAGTTGTGGCTTAACTTTTTTCCACAGTACAGGAGAAATCTCGAAACCCACCAGTCTGTCGAGGACACGACGAGCCTGTTGTGCGTCAACAAGGTTTTTGTCAATTTTACGTGGATGCGTAATAGCATCCTGGATAGCACTTTTCGTTATTTCGTGAAATACAATGCGTTTGGTCTTGTTTTCATCGAGATTCAATGCTTCAAATAAATGCCAGGCAATAGCTTCTCCTTCCCGGTCTTCATCGGATGCGATCCAAACCGTTTTGGCTTCTTTTGATAAACTCTTTAATTCTTTTACAACATTTTTTTTATCGGAAGAAACCGCATAACTGGGTTTGAAATTGTTTTCGATATCAACACCAAAACCTTTCTTCTCAAGGTCGCGGATATGACCAAAACTTGATTTTACAAGATAATCTTTGCCCAAAAACTTTTCTATTGTTTTTGCTTTTGCGGGTGACTCAACAATCACTAAGTTATCTGCCATATAGTTTTTCTATGTTAGTTTTTTGTTTTATAGTTCTCAAAAAGAACAAGAACGGATGCTTGAACAATTCCGGAGAATTTATGTCAAAGCACGTAAAATAATTTGCAAATTAAAGCATTTCAAAAGGTAAGTTCAAAATTTTTATTTGTTTAAGCTGTAAATATTTCATTATTTATTAGCATTGAAAGCAATATTTAAGCGATTAAAATAGTTCGTAAGGTTGCTGTTTTTATTGCATTTGAGATAAACGTAGCAGGGATAAAAAATGTGGCATTTAAAAATATTATATTTGTGAAAATTTTAAAATAATGGAAGAGCAAAAGCATTCATTTCGAAAATATATTAAAGCATTATGGATATTAGCCGTTAGTGGGGTTTTATTATTGATCCTCTTTTTTTGGGGGATTGCTGCTGGTATGTTTGGCTTCATGCCCACTTTCGAGGAACTTGAGAACCCTAAAAATACGGTGGCTTCTGAAATAATAACAAGCGACGGACAATTGCTGGGTAAGTATTATGACGAAGAAAACCGTACACTGGTTGAGTATGATGAATTGGGAAAGTATGTGGTTCAGGCCTTGGTTGCCACTGAAGATGAACGTTATTATAAACATTCGGGAATAGACCTAAGGGGCTTGTTCCGTGTCGTAAAAGGGGTGGTTACAAATAATACCCGTTCGGGTGGGGGAAGTACAATTTCTCAGCAACTGGCAAAATTACTTTTCCCGCGTGAGAGTAATTCAGGGATAAAACTTGTGATCCGGAAGTTCAGGGAATGGGTGATTGCCGTAAAACTTGAGCGCAGCTATACCAAAGAAGAAATTATAACAATGTATTTGAACAAGTTTGAGTTTATATACGGGGCTTTTGGTGTTGATGTTGCCGCTCAAACTTATTTTAACACTACGCCCGATTCTCTTGAATTACATCAGGCTGCCATGTTAATAGGAATGCTTAAGAGCCCTTATCTTTATAATCCAACACGATTTGAAGATAAAGCCGTAAACCGTAGAAACGTAGTATTGGGACAGATGTTTAAAAACAGGTATATCAATCGTGAGCAATTTAATTTGGCGCGGCAGCAACCTTTGGATACCGATTTTAACCGTAGTGGTTTGAAAAAAGGTATTGCCCCATATTTCAGAAAATATCTCGAACGCACCCTGATTTCCGAAATGCCCGAACTTTCATCGTACGGAAACAGCTACCGGGCTCAACAAAAATATTACGAAGATTCTATAGCCTGGTATACCGATCCGCTGTATGGCTGGTGTAATAAAAACAAAAAGCCCGATGGTACAACATATGATTTATATGGCGACGGGTTAAAAATATTTACAACCATCGACTACCGTATGCAGGAATATGCAGAAGAGGCTGTGAAAACGCATATACAGAATCTCCAGCCACAACTCGATGCACATGTGAAGAATTTTGAAAATGCTCCTTTTTCGAATGATTTGTCGGATGAACAGGCTGACCGGATATTGATGAATGAAGTATACCGCAGTCATCGGTATGGCATGTTGAAAAAGAAAGGTTTGTCGAAAACTCAAATCATGGATATTTTCAACAAACCCGACACCATATTGATATACACATGGGATGGATACAAAGATACCATCATGTCGCCGCTTGATTCCATTAAGTATCGTTTGCGTCAGTTAAGTTCTTCATTCATGGCAATGGAACCTTCTACAGGTGAAGTGAAAGTATGGGTTGGTGGTTCGGCATACGGGTTTACTGAAATTGATATGGTACGTTCGTCAACATACAAAAGACAGGTAGGTTCTACTTGTAAACCTTTTTTGTATACACTGGCTATGCAAAACGGACTTTCGCCTTGTAAAAGAGTGCCCAATGTGGAGCAAACGTTTATCTTGCCCGATGGTAGGACATGGACTGCTAAGAACTCAGGAAGCTCTGATTATGATGGTAAAATGGTTACACTTCGGTGGGGTTTGGCTTTTTCTGTCAACCAGGTATCGGCATGGGTAATGAAAAGATACAACCCTGAAGCAATGCGTGATGTTATGCGTAATATGGGAGTTTACAGTGATGTGCCGGCAGTGCCTTCAATGTTTTTAGGAACTGCTGAAGTTACACTGTACGAAATGGTTGCAGCCTATTCCGTTTATCCAAACAGGGGCGTTTATACTACGCCAACTGTTGTATCACGTATTGAAGACCGGCATGGAAATGTGATTGCCCGTTTTGCTCCACGCAGGCATGAGGCTATTGATGAGCAAACGGCTTACTTAATGACAAAATTACTTCAGAATGTTGTAAGTGAAGGAACAGGTAGAAGATTGTCTTCTAATTACCAGCTTTACGAAGAATATGGTGGTTTTGACACTCCATTTTCCGGTAAAACCGGAACAACACAAAACCAGAGTGATGGCTGGTTTATGGGATTCACGCCCGAATTGGTTGCGGGTGTATGGACCGGTGCCAATTATCGTAGTATTCACTTTGAAGATATTACAAGGGGGCAGGGTTCAAATACAGCACTTCCTGTTTTTGGGCGATTCTTTAAAAAAGTTTTTGCCGATTCGACATTAAATTATAGTGAGTCTTATAAATATGTAGAACCCGAAGGGTTTAGTATTGATATTGATTGTGATGATAGTGATATGGAAGATAACGGGGAGAAAATGCCTGCGTTTGATGGCTTCTGGTAAAAAGGATTTTTTGTGAAGAGAAAAAAAATAATATATCGATTAATAATGATAGGCAATGCTATAGTTCTTTTAGCACTTGCTCTTTATATGTTTTCATGTGCAAATCCGGGAGCAGGCCCAACCGGAGGCCCGCGCGACAGTATTGCACCCGTTGTCTTGTCGACTGTGCCCCAGCCATTTGCCACAAATTATAGTGATCGGGAAATTGAAATAAATTTCGACGAATACGTTGTTGCAAATAACCTTGCTTCATCGATGGTTATATCGCCACCCCTGGCCAAAAAAACTGATGTTCGAACAAAGGGTAAAAGTATTATTATCAAAATTGATGAGGATTTGATTCCGGGGAGAACATATTCTGTGGATTTTAAAGATGGTATTAAAGATTACAACGAAGGGAATGTGCTGGAAGGATTTCGTATGTTGTTTTCGACATACGACAAAATTGACACCTTACGGATAAAAGGTTATTTGTTGGATGCTTATACACTTGAACCGGTTGAAAACGCTATCGTAACGTTATATAGCATTAATCACGATTCGGTTTTTCAAACCATGCGGCCTGATTTTATTGCCAAACCCGATAAAGATGGTTTTTTTCTGTTTGATAATCTTCCGGCAGATGATGAATATCGCTTGTTTGGGGTAATAGATGCTGATAAGGATTTGAAGTTTTCACAGGAAACAGAAATGATTGCATTTATCGATTCGGTTTTAGTTCCCGAAGCAAAATATATTGAGAAAGTTGATACACTGTTCGAAGAAAATGATACGATAATTTCTAAAGGATATACCGAGTTTACACCCGGTCCGGTGAATGCTTATTTGTTTGAACATGATCAATTTATTCAGTATCTCGATGTTGCTGAAAGAGACAAAAAGGATCATATGCTACTGACCTTTAGTGAGTCGTTAACCGATTCGTTCCAATACGAACTAGTTGGTCAAATAACCGATGACTTGAGTTATGTAGAATATGGCATAAACAGAGACTCTGTTGATATCTGGATTGCCGATACAGCACTTGTTAACACCGACTCTTTGTACCTTTCCGTTATGTATACATCAACCGATACACTTGATCGCTTTGTGAGCATAACCGATACGCTCGATATGTTTTTTGTTGCCAAAGAGGAAAGCAAAAAGATACGTGGCAGGAGCAGCAATGAAGAAAGGAACGATTCGATAAAACAACCCGAATTGTTTAGCTTTTCAAGCAATTTAGCATCGTCAACTCTTGATTTGAACCGGAGATTAATGCTTGTGGCGCCATCGCCTGTTAATGTTTTGCCCGATTCAGCTATTAATTTTGAAATTCAGGTAAATGATTCAACTTTCAAACCTGTAGCTTTTAAATTGGAAAAGTTAGAGAAATCAAAGCGTAAATATGAGGTTGGTTTTGAAGTTGAAGAAAACAGCACTTATAGACTTGAGGTTGATTCCGCTTCTGTTTCAACCTTAACGGGTATTCACAATGAGCCTTTTCGCATGAAATTTACCTCGCGTGAGCTGGGGTATTATGGAGCTGTAATGTTAAACATTGATGGTTTTTCGGGGCCTGCCATTATCCAGTTGCTCAAAGATGGTAAAGACGAAAAACTGGTTAAGCAACTGGATACGGTTGTGGTTGCAGGAAGCGAGTTGAAGCTTTCTTATTTATCTCCCGGCCAATTTCGTGTTAAATTAGTTGACGATCGAAATGAAAACGGACAATGGGATACCGGTGACTATGAGAAGGGGATTTTGCCTGAACGTGTGTATTATCTTCCTAAAATATTAGAAATAAAATCGAATTGGGAAATAGAAGAAAGTTGGCCTATTGACTCTGTAAAGCCGGGGCCTAAAGAAATATTTATTAACAAAGCGAATCAAGAAGAAGAAGAAAGCAGGTCGCGACGCAGATAGTTTACTCCCGAAAACATGTTATTGTTTTTATCCATAAAAAGTTCTACTTTTGACGAAGGGGTAATTTAAATTGATTGGAAATGGGATTTCTTACACGAACTGGGATTTTTGTGTGGATAATAGTTTTGTTATTTTCTTGTTCTGATGATTCTGAGTTTAACGATGAAGGGATCATTGAGGGAGAAGTTGTATTAAAAAGCGGAACACCACAACGCATTAATAGCGATATAATTTTGGAGCTTACCGGTATAAACGATTCACGTTGCCCGATTGGCGTGGTTTGCTCTTCTTCGGGAAATGTTTATATTACATTTGAAGTTTATAATAGTGGTGCATCTTTTCAGCATGAAATAAAATACTGTGAGATGGAAGAGCTATTAACTGACACTATTGAAGGTGCTGTGATTAAGATAGTTGACATAGCTCCATATCGTTATCCAGAGGAGGAAGTAAGGCTTGAAGATTATCGGGTTACGATTGATGTGTTGGAATAGCTGATCTTTTAATTTCTGATATTTGATTTAATATAATTTGAGACTGGATTTAACAAAGGCTCGGTGAGCATGATAAATATTTCCTGCGGTGTTGGTGGCGTTTGTTGATCTTTATTTGAAAGGTCAAGAATGTTGTTAGGTAATGCCCGTTTATCGCCATTGTACCTTGCCCAGTTGTTGTTCCAAATATATTCGTTTGTAAATTTTTGGTTGTTTATGGGCTCTTTCTGGAATTCTTCAATTGACACCCTTACAATAGCATTAGCCGTCAATTCTTGTTTATAAACCACTACATCGGCCTGAACAATTCCTTTAGCGTCATATGTGTTGCCT
Source organism: Prolixibacteraceae bacterium (assembly GCA_027858145.1). Classification (GTDB taxonomy): domain Bacteria; phylum Bacteroidota; class Bacteroidia; order Bacteroidales; family Prolixibacteraceae; genus Roseimarinus. The sequence goes on from JAQIDF010000358.1 coordinate 9,508, forward strand.
CCATTATCGGTATATGTCCCTATCGAAAGGCTGTCGGATGTGTATGTGCGGTTTTGTTCACTTTCTCTAATCGCATCAATATTAAACCTCGAAACCTGAATGCTGACAACCTGATGGGGAACGATATTAAGTTCTTCTGCCATTTTGGGATGGTAAAACCTGACAAATTCTCCGGAAGCATTTTTTACAAGCGAGTTGTAAATTTGTATGTAAAACTTACGGGTATTTATTTCATAGTTGGTATTATGATCGGGCAGTTGTTCAACTACAATCTTCAATGTCGATAATTCCTTTGCAATAGCCAATTGTTCATCAATGTTTTTAAAACCGGGTGCGGTGTTTTTCACCCATAAAAATTTATCGTAAGCTTCACGGGCTTCGTATAAGTTTTGTGATTTCAAAAGGGATAAGGCATAATCAAATTGCTCCTTAATGGCCATTTCTTCAGCTTTTTGAAGTTGTTCGTCAAAATACATAACCGGTTTAACAGCTTCGAGGGCTGCCGGGCAGCGTGAAATATCATCGGCCAGTTTGTTTAGTTTTTTATAATGATCTGAAATTCTCAGAAATTTGTCAGGTGAATTTGATGCTGCAATCCCATCAATTTGCCGGCGGTAATACTTTATGGCCATGGGGTAACTCTTTTTGATCATTTCGATAGCTTTATCGTTATCTGGAGTGGTTCGTAGCCTGTTAGAGGCCTGCATGGTTGCTTTGTAGTATTCGCCACGGTTATAAGCCATGCGGCCAGTGCTACATGATAAAACAAGGAAGAATGCGGTGTAAGAGAAAAGGATCTTGATTATTCGGTTCATTATCTGCTTTTTTACAAATATATAAACAAAATGGAGTTTTTTACAGCGGTATTTTAAAATCGAATATTGAACCTTCCCGCGGTGTTGAATGCACAGATATGTCACCTCCCATATAACTTGCTATTGATTTGCTGATGCTTAAACCCAGGCCGGCCCCATTTTTAAACGGATCAATCTTAAAGAAACGATCGAATATTTTTTCCTGGTCTTCTTTGGAGATACCAATACCAGTATCAGTAACTATAAAATGTAAAAAATGATTTTGTTCGCTTATCTTTAGGTTAATTTCTCCACTGTTGGTGAATTTAACAGCATTGTCGATAAGGTTGGTGATTATTTGCTCAAATCGTTCCTTATCAGTGTTTATCTCATAGTGTGCAGTCGAAATGGTTATGGTAATATCCTTTTTATTTAAGTTGTACAAATATTTCTCTTTTAGATTTTTCAATACGTCCTGTATGTTAAAGCGTGTTGGATGTAGCTTAAAAGAATTGGTCTCAATTTTAGAAAAATCAACAATGTCGTTGATAAGCTTTAACATGTTATCACTATTTTCCCATATCACCTTATTGTATTGCTGTTTCTCTTCAGGGTCATTTGTTTGAGATAGCATATCTGAGAACCCAATTATAATATTAAGCGGAGTCCTGATTTCATGACTGATATTCTGTAGAAAATATGTTTTTAGTTGGTCAGATTCCTGTGCTTTATCACGGGCTTTAATTAGATCAACATTTATTTTTTTTATGTCTTCTTTTTGTTTATTAATATGAGTGAAAGAATTAATAAGCATGGAATACATGTTATTCCAAAACATTGTCATCGCAATAGAAACCAGCGTGATAGTAGTGACCATATTCAACCACATGGGGGTAGATTGCATAAAACCTTGTTCAGCGGTAAAATTCAATATTTGCCTGTTAAATAAAAACGCGGTGATAAGAATAAAAACAAAGCATAATACGGTAAAGAACCAACCTGTTTTACGGTTAAAAAAGAGAAAAGAAATGGCTATTGCAGGTATAAAATATGCATAGGCAAAACTGTATAAACCGAATGTGATTAGACCACTGATTGCCATTGATGATAATATAAGCAGGAAAAGAATACCCTTTACTTTGGTCTTGAGCTTTCTTCTTATAGCATATAAAACAATCATACTTGCCCCTATAAGCAGATGCAATCCATAATGTATCGTAAATCCTGTTTGAGGTATACGTGTGAGCGAAACGATAATGGCAAATGCCATAACCGATATGATCGTAATTAATACTTTATTGAGAGCTATGTCTTTGGTAAGATCCAGCTCTTCTTTCAGATAGTGGGGTTTCATAGTAGCTGTGTGTGTTGTTATAACCAAAGATACGGTGTCTGAATTAGAAATGCACGTTTTAAGACAGAAAATACTTGATTGTCTGATATTTCTATTAAAAAAGATTTTAATCTTTACTTTTAAAGAGATGGTTAAGATTGAAATGGTATATTAATCCTATTGCGAAGTTTCCAGCAGGATTATATGCTTCGTCATATTTCCCGTAACCTCCCGGCATAACACCGTTGTACCAATATCCCGCGTTGATTTGGATATCGTTTTTCGACTCGATTAAAACCGGTGGAGAAAATTGTGAATTGTAAACAAAGCAACTGTTTAGGCTAGAAATAGTAACTATGACCAATAGTAATTTTCTTATTTTCATACAGGGGTAGCTTTAAATTTAAAAAGCTGCCAGTAACAAATCAATATCTTTACATGGCAACATAAATTTATTCCCCAAATCGGAATTGGTAAGTATTCCGTTGTATAGGTATACGCCTTCGCGGTATCCTTTCTGATTAATAATATAGCTTGTTATGCCACCATAATCGGCAATGTCGAGTAAAGTAGAAGCAAAGATATTACTCAGTGCAATGGTTGTTGTTCGTGATACGCGTGCCGAGATGTTGGGAACGCAATAGTGAATGACACCATGCTCAGTGAATGTAGGTTCTTTCATCGATGTGCAGTGAGTGGTTTCAAAGCACCCGCCCTGCGATGTGTTTAAATCAATTATTACTGACCCGTTTTTCATGTTTTCGACCAGCTCGCGGGGTACGATGTGCCGGGGTACAGCGTTGAACGGCTGGGCACCGAGCACTACATCGGCCGAAATGATTGCTTTTTCAATAACACGGGGATAATACAGAGATGTGAATATTTTCTGGTTAAACTTACGTTCAAAGGCACGCAGCTTACTCACTGAATTATCAAATATTTTCACTTCGGCACCAAGCCCTATGGCAGCACGTGCAGCCGATTCGGCAGCCGTTTCAGCTCCCAGTATCATAACCGATGCCGGCGATATACCGGTTACACCGCCCAACAGCACACCTTTACCATTTGAGCTCATGCTTAGCAGTTCGCTGGCAACGGTCATTGAAACAATACCCGATATTTCACTTAACGATTGAACAACCGGCAGGTTTCCGGTTTCATCTTTTTGATATTCAAAAGCGATGGCTGTAATCTTCTTTTGCATCATTTTTTTGATGCATTCTTTATTTTGAGAATCGATTTGCAACATCGAGAAGATGATTTGATGGCCCCGCATCAGGTCAATCTCGCTAAGGTTGTATGGTGAAACTTTAAAAATATAATCGCATTGAAAAACATCGGCTTTATTACGAGAGATAATAGCTCCGGCTTCTGAATATTCAAGGTCGGTGTAATGGGCTTTTTCTCCGGCTTTTGTTTCAATAAGAATTTCATGGCCGGCATCAACAAGTATTTCAACAGCCTGAGGGGTAAAAGGGAGGCATTGTTCGTTTTCGCTGGTATTGGCAGGGATTCCTATTCTGATTTTCTTTCCTTTACGTTTCACTTCCAGCATTTCTTCGGCAGGCATGAGTTGCTGTTCTTCGAAGTGATACAGGTTCGACTTGGGATTGTTGGCCATAATAAGCAATAAATTTTGAGTGGATTAAGTTAGTGTATTCATTACAATTAAACAACTTAATGCAATGTTATCGTTCGCCTGTTGTTGTCTACTGTAATATGAACTTCAATTGTTTCTGGGGGCAGCAAGTCTTCAATTCGCTCGGGCCATTCAATAAAACAGAGGTTGCCTGAGTAAAAATACTCTTCGGCGCCAATGTCGATTGCTTCTTCGACACCTTTTAGCCTGTAGCAATCAAAATGATATATTGATTCGCCGTTGGAGCTTATGTATTCATTAACCAGTGCAAAACTGGGACTGGTAATATTTTCATCAACACCCAGTTGTTGGCAAACTTCTTTTATGAATGTTGTTTTTCCGGCTCCCATTTCACCATAAAAAGCGAAAACAGAATATCCGTTCATTTTTTTTATAAATGACTCCGCCGCTGAAGGTAGGGCTGATAAATTATCGATTAATATTGAATCCATTTTTTTCATTTTCGAATTTGTAAAGATATTGCAACTCTTGTATATTATCAAAAAGAATGATAAACATCTTTTTAGGGATTAAATACAATTGATATATTCGTAACCTCTTATTTTAGAATAATTATTGGTAGCGAATTCATATTTCTTTATACATTTGAACTAAAAATATTTTTAAAAATTGAATATCATGAATATACCTGAAAATTTAAAGTACACCAAAGAGCACGAGTGGGTTAAAGTTGACGGCGATGTGGCAACCGTAGGGATTACCGATTATGCTCAAACCGAACTTGGCGATATTGTATTTGTTGAAATAGAGACAGAAGGTGAAGCACTCGATCAGGATGAAACCTTTGGTACCGTTGAGGCTGTAAAAACTGTCTCAGATTTATTTATGCCTGTTGCAGGTGAAATTACTGAAAAGAATGAAGCACTTGATGATGAACCCGAGTTGGTAAATAAAGATCCCTATGGAAAAGGATGGATGATTAAAATAAAAATGAGCGATGCATCACAAGTAGATAACATTATGGATGCTGCTGCATATAAAGATACAATTGACGAATAGAACAACTTTTTTATGAATATATGAAGAGGGGATCAGGTGTCCCCTTTTTTTTATTCCATAAGTTCCTAAAAAAACATATATATTTGGATTTCTAAAGTGTAAAACGAAAATGAATGAAACCAACGACAATGTTTTAGTTAAAGAGCTAAAAAAGGGAAGCCATTTAGCTTTTGATACACTTTTCGAAAAATACTTAGATCGATTGTTTCGTTTTACATTGAGTATTGTAAAAAATAGTTCCGATGCTGAAGAGCTTGTTCAGGATGTTTTTGTGAAAGTATGGCAAAAACGTGCCTTAATAAATTCCCATTATTCTTTTAAATCCTTCCTCTTTTCAGTTTCATATAACACGATAATAACTTTCCTGCGTAAGAAAAAGAAGGATCATTTGTTGGATTTTAATGAAGCATATGTTGAAATGCCTGATCATGAAAACAATGTTGCCGACTACAGTCTGGTTTACCAGGAACAACTTAAAATTATAGAAGATATTATTAGCAGCATGCCTTTCATGCGGCAAAAAATTTTCAGGTTAAGCCGGTACGAGGGCTTGTCATATGCCGAAATCGCTTCAAAACTGGGCATATCCAGAAATACCGTTGAAAACCATATTTCATCTGCATTAAAATATATCAGAAGCAAAGCAAAGGGGAATGGCATTCTCTTTTTACTGGCCTTATCAATTTTTTTTAGATAAAAAATTTAAAATATTTCATTTCTAAGTAGTGGTAGCATTTAAAAAATGCGTATTACAAGTATAACTATTAATCATTATTGGAGAATAGACAATGTTGGAACAGGAGAAGAATTTGATTTTAAAATATTTAGAGGGAAAGTGTACACGCAACGAGGCTGAAACAGCAATTGATCACCTAATAAAAGAAGAGTACGGGAGCAGGGAGATACTAGGCAAAATTTGGCAGCACGATTTGTATGATGCTGAAACAGCTGAAGAACCAGACCAACAAAAAACAATTGATAGGATTCATCATCGAATGAATATTGAAGATGATCAGGCTTATAAGAAATTTAAGGGAAATAGAATTTTACGAATTGCCAGTTCAATAGCCGCAGTGTTATTTATTCCCCTAATGTTCTATTTCTTAATGGATAATTTCAGCACTATTGGTGATCACACTATTAGCAACAACCAATATGTTGAAGTGTTTTCACAACGGGGTGTACGCAGTAAGGTTGAGTTACCCGACGGGACATCAGTTTGGCTTAACAATTCAAGTAAGTTGCGGTACCCGGTTGCGTATGGTAAACAACGAAATGTTGAGTTAGAAGGTGAAGCTTATTTTGATGTAGCAGCTAATCCCGATAAACCTTTTATTGTAAAAGCCGGGAATATTGATGTTAAAGTTTTGGGGACAAAGTTTAATGTAATGTCATATCCCGATGATGAAAAAATTGAAGTTGCGTTGTTGACAGGTAGCGTTGAGTTATATAAAGCCATAAACGATAAAAATAATCAGTTTGTTGCTAATTTAACTCCGGGCTCATTGGCCAGTTTTAATAAAACAAGTAATAAGCTCTCGATAAGAGAAGCCGATGTAAAGCGTCACATTGCATGGAAGGAAGGGAAGTTAAGTTTCTATGAAACTCCGTTAAAAGAGGTAGCCCGGGAAATGGAACGCTGGTATAATTGCGAGATAAAAATTGCCAATGATCAACTATCGAACCTTCATCTTACTGCAACGTTTGAAGGTGAAAATCTTGAACAGGCATTAAAGTTAATGTCGCTGGCCGCTCCAACGCGTTATGATATTATACCTGCGAAAAAAATGAAAGACAACACATTTACAAAACAACAAGTAATAATTAAATATAAAAGTCTAACCAAATAAAAGAAAGCTTATGGCCTAACAACTAACTAATTAAAAAAAGCAAGGAGGAAAACCTTCACATTTCCCTCCCGCTTAATTGTGCATAAATGCATAAAATGCAATTATTTATTACTAAACTCATTACAAAACTATGAAAAAATCTAACAATTCTAAGTTTTTAGGGGAGAGGTATGCCCTAAAATCAAAAATCGGCCTCATTATGAAACTTACCATTTTTCTACTTGTAGTTTCTCT
>JAQIDF010000375.1 GCA_027858145.1 Prolixibacteraceae bacterium
CGTCAATCTGGGCCATTGCAGCCATTGGTCTTGCCATTGGTGCAGGCATGTATCTTCCGTCAGCACTGGCTGTGTTTTTCATGCTAATTGTTTTAATCGTGGTTGAACAACTCGAACGCTTCTTTTTCACACCAATGAACATCAAATTGCTCACTATTGTTTCATCATCGTATGAAACGGATAAAATAATAACAGAAATACTGCAAGAACACCACTCCAGAATTTTAGATGTAAACCCGACTTTAAAATCAGATAACCATTACGAACTGACCTATAAAATCACAGCACCCGACAGAAAACAATGGGTTGAATTGTCACATTACATTATGAAAACCGATAAAAACATTTCAGAATCGAGATTTCACGACCCAATTACTTAGTATCTCTTTCGATAAATTCGAGCAAGCCTTCGCAGGCATCTTCCAACAAATCGAGCACCAGCTCAAATCCTTCATCACCGCCGTAGTATGGGTCAGGCACTGAGGTGTATGAATATTTACGTGAATAGTCGGTCATTTTCGATATTTTCTTCACCTCTTCATCGTTTTGAGCCAACAAAATCAAATCTTCGTAATTGTTGTCGTCCATTGCAACAATATAATCAAAATGCTGAAAATCATTTTCAGGCTGTACTTTACGCGATATGCTATCGAGCGAATACCCTCTGCGTTGTGCATGACGCTGCATACGCTGGTCGGCGGGCTCACCGGCATGTGCTGCAATGGTTCCGGCTGAATCAATTTCGTATTCTTCAGCCAGTCCGGCCTTTTTAACCACACTATTAAAAACCGCCTCACCACTTGGCGAACGGCAGATATTTCCCAGACAAACAAACAATATTTTTTTCTTCATTACCTATTTTAGTTTTGAAGACACAAAAGTAGGATTAATAAACGATTAAATAATATGAGTCGATCCCACACAAACAGTTCTTAATTTATATATAACTTGTATTTTGTACCCCAGATTAAAACGAATCGAAGTCACTGATAAAAATCATTTTTTCTAGCTTTGATTTACATTTATCATATCAATAAACCTTGACGTTTTGTATACTTTTGTTCAAAAATTAAACACAAAAAAGTTTTATAACATTAGATCTCATTTTAAAAATGAAGTAAATGTGATTATTTTTGCCGCAAATTGTAATTAAATTAACTAAATAAAACTCTTTATTTTATGAACTACTTTTTTCTCATACCACTTGCATCTGTTATTGCATTGGTTTTTGCCTGGTTTTTTTACAAATCGATGATGAAAAACTCAGAAGGTAACGACAAGATGAAAGAAATAGCCCAACATGTTCGTGAAGGTGCTATGGCTTACATTTCACGTCAATACAGTGTTGTTACCATTGTATTTGCTGTAATACTTGTTATTTTAACTATTCTAGCATACATGGGTGTCCAGAATCCATTTGTGCCTGTTGCATTTTTAACAGGTGGTTTCTTTTCGGGATTATGTGGATACCTCGGAATGAAAACAGCCACAAACGCTTCAGCCCGTACAGCTCAAGGAGCATCCGAATCACTTAACAAAGGTCTAAAAGTTGCTTTCCGTAGTGGTGCTGTTATGGGATTGATAGTTGTTGGTTTTGCTCTGCTCGACATTTCACTTTGGTATATTATTCTTACCAAACTGGTTTACACTGCCGAACACATGCAAAATGGCCTTACATTCTTAGGACTCGACCTTGTTAAAGCCGGCACCGAAGAATCACACAAGCTGGTTGAAATTACAGCCATTATGCTTACTTTCGGTATGGGTGCATCAACTCAGGCATTATTTGCCCGTGTTGGTGGTGGTATTTACACCAAAGCGGCCGACGTTGGTGCCGACCTTGTAGGTAAAGTAGAAGCCGGAATACCTGAAGACGACCCACGTAACCCTGCCACCATTGCCGATAATGTAGGTGATAATGTAGGTGATGTTGCCGGAATGGGTGCCGACCTTTATGAATCGTATGCCGGCTCAATACTGGCAACAGCGGCCTTAGGTGCTGCACTTTCAGTAAACTCAGCCGAACAAACAGCTAATGTTGTAGCACCTATGATTGTTGCTGCTACCGGTATCATTCTCTCGATTGTTGGTATTTTCATGGTTCGCACCAAAGAATCGGCTACACAGAAAAACCTTCTTAACGCATTATTGATCGGAACCGGAGGAAGTACCCTTCTTATTATTGGTGTAGTAATTGTATTAGCCTTAACAGGAATGATTACCTGGGGAATTGTTGGCGCTGTTATTGTTGGTTTAGTTGCCGGAACCATTATTGGTCAGGGAACGGAATATTTCACTTCTGACGAATACAAACCAACAAAAAACATTGCCAAACAAGCACAACAGGGTCCTGCCACAACAATTATAGATGGAATCGCTACTGGTATGATTTCAACATGGCTCCCGGTTATTACTATTGTTGGTGGTATTATTGGTGCATACGGTTTTGCCGGCGGATTTTCAAATTTCGCAGCCGGTGTTTACGGAATCGGATTTGCCGCTGTAGGTATGCTTTCAACGCTTGGTATCACTTTAGCTACTGACGCCTTTGGGCCAATTGCCGACAATGCTGGTGGTAACGCCGAAATGAGCGAACTTCCATCCGAAGTACGCGAACGTACCGACGCACTCGATGCTCTTGGTAACACAACAGCAGCTACTGGAAAAGGTTTTGCGATTGGATCTGCAGCTTTAACAGCTATGGCACTGCTTGCAGCCTATATGGAAGAAGTGAAAATATGGATAAAAGATTTGATTCACCAAGGCGAACCAATGGTTCAAAACGGCATTCAGTTTATAATTGATGGTTCAGAAACAGTGGTTGAAGGAGCAAGACAAGTTGTCATTACAGAAGCATCATTGCTCGACTTTTCTTCTTATTACGATCTTTCAATATTCAACCCAATGTTGCTGGGCGGTTTATTCCTTGGAGCCATGATGTCATTTGTTTTTAGTGCCATTACAATGAAAGCCGTGGGACGCGCAGCCGGCGACATGGTTGACGAAGTTCGACGTCAATTCAAGGAGATGCCGGGAATACTTACAGGCGAAACAAAGCCCGAGTATGCAAAATGCGTTGCCATTTCGACAAAAGGAGCTCAAAAAGAGATGGTTTTCCCTTCACTACTTGCCATTATTGTACCTGTTGTTGTTGGACTGGTATTTGGTGTTGCCGGAGTAGTTGGCCTCTTAGTGGGTACCCTTACTACCGGATTTACACTGGCCATTATGCTTAACAATGCTGGTGGTGCATGGGACAATGCTAAAAAATACGTAGAAAAAGGAAACTATGGTGGTAAAAACTCCGAAACACACAAAGCAAGTGTGGTTGGCGACACTGTAGGTGACCCTTTCAAAGATACTTCAGGCCCGTCACTCAACATTCTTATTAAACTGATGACTATGGTATCAGTAGTTATGTCGGGTGTTACTGTTGCATTTAGTATATTCTAAAGATTTTCGAAACAATACATACAGGGCTGTAAGGATTAATCTTTACAGCCTTTTATTATTTAGTAAACTTAAGAATGACTACTTTTAGATTACACTTTTGAATCAACTCAACAAAAGACATATAATAATGAAATTTTTATTCCTGTTATCTTCTGTTTTCTTATTATCAGCCCGCCTCCCGGCTCAGACCAATGACAACCTATATTCATTCTTTGTTGCCGGTCACACCTACGGCAAACCCGGAGTAGACAATCCGGGCCTTCATCCCCCCTTTGAGAAAAAATTCGGCTATATAAACAATATTCCCAATATTCAATTTGGCATCCTTACCGGAGATATTGTTTCACCAAACCCTGATGTAAATGACTGGATCGAAGTTGATTCAAAAATTGATTCTTTAGGAATACCTGTTTATTTTGCAGTAGGCAACCACGACATGGAAAACAGGCCTGTTTTTGAAGAAAGATATGGCAATACATATTTTTGTTTCACACACTCAAACGATTTATTCATAATCCTCGACCCCAATATTGACCAATGGAATATCTCAGGAGAACAACTCACTTTTTTGAGAAACACAATATCTGAAAATCACCAATCGGTAGATAATATTTTCGTATTTTTTCATCAACTTTTATGGTGGGAGAAAAACAATACATACAAAAAGCTTCATCCAAACTCATTTGCAGGGCGGGCCGATACCATCAACTTCTGGTCCGAAATAATCCCTCTATTTAAAAGCATACCCAATCATACCGTATTTTTTGCCGGAGATATGGGTGCTGCCTCATGGAGTGACGATTTCATGTACGATGCATTTGACAATATCGAACTAATATGCAGTGGCATGGGAGAAGGTGTAGGCGATAACTTCGTAGTTGTAAATGTAAACTCATCAAAAAACATCGATTATGATTTAATATGCCTTAATGATACCACTACGAACTGTTTTGGAAAACTAAAAGATTATACAATAAGTACATCGAAATCTAATATTAAAAAACATAGCTGCAAAGCATTTCCAAATCCTGCAACAAAATATCTAACACTTGAATTTAACCCGACAATGAAGAATCCTTTGATCCAAATCTTCGATTTGAATTCTCGTTGTGTATATGAAAAAGTTTATTGCAATGAAGCTTTTCAAACAATCAACTTAAAGAAGTTGAATAAAGGAGTTTACTTTTTAGTTATATCAGATGACAAGCAAAAAGAAATATTGAAGTTCATAAATAATTAAAAGCCACCCGAAACCCGGGCAGCTTTTAAACCACAATCTATTTTCTGATCAAACTATTACTTCATTTTAAAACTCGCCACCATCCATTCCGCCTTCCATCATGCCTTCTCCCTGGCCTTGGCCACTTTGCGCTCTGTTCTGACGATAGTTATTAATTTTATATGAAAGTGTTATGGAAACCACAGGTGATTTTATATCAAAGTTACGCGATGAATAAAAATTCGGCCCTTCGTTAACATGTCCGAACTTTGCAGTATTAAACAAGTCGAATACCGACAAGGTCAGGTTTAGCTTTTTGTTAAGCAAATCCTGTCGAACGGCAATATTTGAAAACATAAAGCCTTCGCGGGTACCTTGGGCTGTAATCGAAGGACTGTGATACATGGCATCAAACTGCAATTTGGTTGTAGGGGTAATGGTGAAAGTATTGCCGATGCGGGTATGCCAGTTAAAGCTTTCTTCACTTACATTTTCTTCATACAAATCACCCTCAACCTTATAGTGATAAGCATTTCCCATCACGTTCATCATCCACCATTTGGTCGGGTTTGTATTCAACATCAATTCCAGTCCGGTTGAATAATCAACACCAATATTATCAACAGTGCCAATCATCACGTTACCTTCATAAACACTGGTCAAACGCTCAATTTTGTTGTTCGTTTTACGGTGGTATATTTCTGCCGAAGCAAATCCTTTGCCAAGTTGCTTTTGATAGCCCAGTTCGTACGAATCGATATATTCAGGTTCGATATTGGGGTTACCTTTGCGAACATTGTATGCATCGACATAGGTTATAAACGGTTCGAGGTAATAACCGCGCGGACGATCGATACGTCGCGAATAACTGGTAATTATTTGCTGATCGGAAGGCAACTGAAACGATAAATGTAGTGTTGGGAAGTAATCCCAACGATCGATGGTACTTGGTTCTGCCTCCTTGCTATACTCAAGCGAACGATTCGTATACTCAGTACGTAATCCCAGCTGGTAACCAACAATAGCTCCCGAATTGCTGAAGGTTGCGTACAACGAATGAATATCGCGCATATAATAAGTATCTGAATAATATTCCGACTCCTCCGATGGCTCATAGTCACTCCCTTCAGAATCAGAATACCAATATACATCGTTCCATTCATTATCACGATCAATTCGCAGCTGATAACCGGTCTCAAGTTTCATATTATCTGTAAACGGATGTACATAATCGGCTTTGAACCGAAACTCTTGATCATCGCCGGCTTCCCAGTTAATCTGCCCGTCAATCAAACTGTCAGCATCATCACCAAAATAACGATTATACAATGAATAATCTTCACCATTCCCGGTTTCGTAATACATGTAAGCAGTAAATACCTGGTCTTCATTGTCAAACTTTTTCTGATAGTCGAGACTCATCGACAACTCTTTACCACTGCGCTCTCCAAGCGAATTGGTCGACGACCTTAAATCGTATTCCGATGAATACTCATGCGTATCAGACCAACGATCTGATTCACTACTACGGCTATTTCCTCCAATATTAAAGGTTAAAGTATTGTAGTCGTTGATATAATAATCGAAACCAGTTTTTAATGACCAACCCTTTCTTGCACGGTTGTTATAGCCATCTGATATTGTAAAAATTGTATCAGTTGTTTCGAATGTTTTATTGATGCTTGAGTACTCTCCTTCGCGTTGACGGTCTTGCAGGTTTCCGTTTACAAAGAAATTAAATTTTTCATTTTTAAAATTCAACAAGAAATCGCCCGACATTGAACCTCTTGTATCGGCTGATGCATTTACAATTCCGCTTACACCGATCAATTTACTTTTTTTAGTATTTATATTAATGATGCCTGCATTCCCATCTGGATCGTACTTTGCCGAGGGGTTGGTAATAATTTCAATATTGTGAATGGTACTGGCCGGTATTTGGTCAAGTGCATCGGCAGCTTCAAAAGGTGTAGGACGACCGTCGATTAAAACCGTAAAATTAGAGCTCCCCCGCATGGTTACATTCCCCTCGATATCTACAACAACCGAAGGTGTATTTGCCAGCACATCGGTAGCGGTACCACCAGCCGTTGTTGGGAACTGGCTTGGGTCAATCACTTTTTTATCGATATCATAAACAATAGGCTTATCCTGTGCGAAAACATTTACTTCCTGCAAGTTTTCAGAGGCAGGAATTAGCTCTAACGTTCCTAAATCCACATCAAGGTTATCTTTACTTATTTCAATATTGCCTTGTTTCGTGTGTTCGTAACCAATAAACTTTGCATCTATATAATAATTACCGGGTTTCAAATCGTCAATTTCAAAACGTCCGTCGGCACCTACTATAGCACCACCAGCCAATGTTGAATCGGGCAAACCATAAATGGCAACATTCGCATATTCAAGCAATACCGAACTGCCCTGCTCTATCACTTTGCCTTTAACCACCCCACGCTTTGCAGCTAATGACGACTCCGGATCTACATTTTCAGCCATCGGTTGCGCAAATAACAATGAAACACTAAATAACAAAACGAATAAAATTCCTATCTTCTTCATATTTTTTTCTGTAATTTTTTATCTAAACTTCTGAACGCCCTATTTGACTGGCATAACATGAAAACGTTTAATGAAGTTTTTTTTTATTCCTGCTTTTAACATTATTTTAACAGATTGCTACATTTGTAGCATCATTAAAGCTGACAATCTTGAAAAAAATAAATATAAAAGGTGTTAATGCATTGCAGTTCTTTCAACTGGTACGCTATGGCGCACTTTTTTTAATTGGAATATTGCTCTCGAAATCGGGGATAAGCCAAACCGACATTGGTCATTACGAAACCTTTGTACTCATTGCCGGTGCCTTTACTTTTTTCTGGGTAAACGGTTTTCTTAAAGTGCTAATGCCTACCTGGAGCGAAAAAAAGGATGAAGAACGCCCTGCGTTACTTTTCAATATATTTCTGCTTCTCTCTGCATTGTCCCTATTGGCAGCAGTATCGGTTTTCTTCCTCAGCGATGGCGTATCGCAACTTTTACTCAATGGCAACAAGGTCCCATTACCGGGCGTACTAGCACTTTACATTTTATTCAACAGTCCCGCCTTAATGGTTGAATACGTCTATCTTCTAAAAGATCGCTCGAAAAAAATAATCGTTTATGCCATCATTATTTTTGCACTGCAAATTGCAGCCGTTGGCATTCCCCCTTTTTTAGGATTTGGACTTGAAACAATTCTATACGGTTTACTGGGTGTTTCTGTTATCCGTTATTTATGGCTTTTAATCATATTGAAAAATAATGCACAGGCTTCATTAAACACTCAATTTTTAAAAGAATATATTCGATATGGCTATCCACTGGTGCTTTCAACGCTATTAAGTTCATCGGCCCGCTATATTGATGGATTTATCATCACCTCGCAATTTTCGCCCAACGATTTTGCAATTTTTCAGTATGGCGCCCGCGAATTACCCCTTGCATTACTGCTGAGTAATTCGCTGAGTATGGCTATGTTGTCTCGATTTACAAAAAAAGACATTGCATCACCGCTTGCTGAATTCAAATCGGAAGTATACCGACTACATTGGGCCCTATTCCCACTCAGTATTATACTAATGCTCACATCGCATCAACTATTCCCCATCCTGTTTAACCCTAAATTTGAAGCAAGTGCCACCATCTTCAATATTTATTTACTGCTGTTGATTAGCCGGTTGCTCTTCCCTCAAACCATTATTACAGCAAAAAGAATGAACCGGTACATTATGCAAGCTTCATTTTTCGAAATTGTGATCAATGTATCGTTAAGCATTATGCTGGCAAAAATCATGGGGCTTGTTGGAGTTGCTTACGCCACAGTAATCGCTTACCTTATCGAAAAGATATACCTATTAGTTATACTACGTAAAACTATGAATATAAAGGTTTCTGAAATTATCCCTGTAAAAATTTACACTGTAATGAGTATACTTTTAATCACTTCGTTTATCTTAGTCGAGTTTATTCTATAATTTTTGAAAAGTGAAAATGAATATATGGAGTTACTATTAGACAATCCTGAAGCTGAAAATATATTTAAAAGAATTGTTGCATCTATACCTGCAATGCAAAATGGGGTAACTGCTGAAAGTCTTGAAAAAAGGGGAATAAAATACGAAAAGGCATACGGTACTTCTATTGTTGATTTAAAAAACTTTGCCCGGCAATATGATAAAAACCACTTGCTGGCACTTAAACTATGGAATAAAAAATGGCGCGAAACAATGATACTTGCAACCATGCTTGATGAGCCGGCAAAAGTTACTGAAGAGCAAATGGATTTTTGGGTAAAAACCTCGGAAAACACAGAGATTATTGAACAGATGGTCACCAACCTTTTCACTGAAACCCCTTTTGCATTTGTAAAGGCACTTGAATGGTGTCGCGGAAAAAAACACCAGGTAAGATACGCAGGACTCCTCATGATGGGACGCTTGTCTGTTGCATCGACAAACGACATTGATGAAATGTTTGAAAGTTTTTTCGATGTACTGCCCCCCCTGGCAAAAGATAGCCGGCTACACACTGTTCTGCACCGGTCAATGTGTCAGTTGGCACGCCGAAGCAAGAAAATGCACGCACAGTGTGTCAGCTTTACTCAAGAACTTATGCAATACGAAGAAGATGACGCCCGGAAAATTGGAAATGAAATACATAAGGAAATCACAAGCGACTATTTTTCTGATTTAATAAAAACATAGCTGTTAAAAACTGTTAAAGCATTTCAAATTTGCACAGTTATTGACCAACTTGCAATTCAAGAAATAAAGATATGAACTTAACAAGAACATCAAACCCGCTTTTCGGGTCAAAAACTTTCGAAAAAGCACAACGAGCATATACGGGCGAGGAAAAAATGACCTTAAACGGAACTATTAACAAAACAGCCCTGGTGATTTTGTTTGTTTTTGCATCGGCCTATTATGTATGGCAAAAATTCTTTGCTGTTTTTGATCCGGCAAACCCCGGTGCAGCCACAAGCAGCATCACAACCTTTTTGGCCATAGGCGGTATCGGCGGCTTTATTGTTGCCATGATTGCATCATTCAGCCCAAAACGCTCAGGCTTTCTCACACCTATATACGCCATTCTTGAGGGAATGTTCCTTGGCGGGCTTTCAGCCATGTTCGAGGCTCAGTTTCCCGGATTGGTTGTAAAAGCCGTATCCTTAACATTTATGGTGTTTTTATCGATGCTTTTGGTATATCGCCAACGTATTATAAAAGTAACCGGAAAATTTCGCCGCGGAATGATGTCAGCCATGATGGGGCTGCTGTTTTTTTATCTTGCCAGCTGGATTGCCGGCATGTTTGGCGCCAATGTATCATACCTGAGCGGGGGCGGAACATTCGGACTCATATTCAGTCTTATTGTTACCGGAATATCAGCATTCAGCCTACTGCTCGATTTCGATTTTATTGAACGCGGTACTGAGGCGGGAGCTCCAAAGTACATGGAATGGTACGGGGTTTTTGGCCTGCTAATATCACTTGTTTGGCTATACGTTAACATTTTACGTTTGCTATCAATTTTTGCAGGTCGCGACTAACACCTAACACGATATAAATCCTAAATCAAACAATCACATGAAGCTCTTACAGGTTAAAAACCGACGCACAAGAAAACTGTTTAACAAACTCCCCCGTATATTATACAAAAACGATCCCAACTATGCCTGCCCCCTGACCAAAATGGTTGAAGAAACATTTGATCCGGGGAAAAATACTTTTTTCAAACACGGTAAAGCTATTCGCTGGGTACTGGTTGAAGACAATAAACCCATCGGGCGTATTGCTGCTTTTGTTGACTACGATAAAGCTGACGTGTTTGAGCAGCCAACCGGCAACATTGGCTTTTTCGAATGCATTAATGACAAAGAAGCAACCGGTGTTTTGTTTGACTGTGCTAAAAAATGGCTTGAATCGCAAGGCATGGAAGCCATGGATGGTCCGGCCAATATTGGAGAGAATTATATGAATCATGGCCTGCTCACCATGGGATTTACGAATCAAGGATTTGGTATGCCTTACAACCCGCCATACTATCTTGAACTTTTTGAGAATTACGGTTTTAAAACTTACTACGAACAATATAGCTACCATTTAGATTACACGAACCCATTTCCTGAACGCTTTTGGAAGATTGCTGAATGGGTAGCTAAAAAACCACAGTATAGCTTTGAGCATTTTAAATGGAAAGATATTGATAAATACATGAGCGACTTTGCTAAAGTATACGATAGGGCATGGCGCAAACATGAACATTATAAACCCCTTGATAAAACTGAGCTGAAAGCTTTTATTAAATCGTCAAAACTATTGCTCGACCCTGAATTTGTTTGGTTTGCCTATGCCGATAATGAGCCAATTGCCCTGTTCGTTATGCTTCCCGACTTTAACGAAGCATTACATCATCTTAAAAACGGAAAATTGCACCTCTTTAATTTGATTAAGCTATTACGTTTTATTAAAAAACAAAAGTTTACACGTACACGCATTATTATAATGGGCGTTGCAGAAAAATACCAACGTTCAGGCATCGAATCAGCAATTTTTTGGCAATTAGATAAAAAAATAATGCCGAAAAAACCACAATACAAAGAAATTGAGCTTTCGTGGGCGGGCGATTTCAATCCGAAAATTATTTCACTTTATAAATCAACCGGTGCAAAACACAGCAAAACACATTACCAGATGCGTTACCTGTTCGACCGTAACAAACCGTTTACCCGTGCAAAAACCATTGAATAATTTTAAAGAAATATTTTGCAGGTTATTTTTGATTGCCTATATTTGCAACCCATTAGAAAATAATGAATATTTAAAAGCGCAGTAGAATGAAGAAAGGTATACACCCTGATAATTATCGTTTAGTGGCATTTAAAGATATGTCAAACGATGAGGTAACCATAACAAGATCAACAGCTTCAACAAGAGAAACTATTGAACTTGATGGTGTTGAGTACCCACTGTTCAAGATGGAAATATCAAGCTCTTCACACCCATTTTATACAGGTAAAATGAAATTGGTTGACAGTGCAGGACGTGTTGATAAGTTCATGAACAAGTACAAGAAATACAGCGAAGGTCGTAAGTAAAATCGACTATACGAAATTGAAAGCCCTGCCTTTAGCGGGGCTTTTTTTTTATGTCAATAGAATCATTGGTAGTTAAAAACCTACTATCTTTGTCTTAGACTCAACCCGGATCACTTCATAATTGGGGTGGATACATAATAATCTTATCCATCCATAACACTAAGGGAGAAAAAAATTAAGCTGCATTGATCGAAAAAATTGCCACGAATGCTCGAATATTATTCCGATTGCCATCGGAATTTATTTCGTGTTTATTTTATTATTTGTTCAGCGATTGTGTTCCGCCAGCTGGCGGAACCATGCTCGTTTCGTTTGTAATTAAGTTTTAGCTCTCCAAAGTTGACAATCAATGAAAGTTTACTTCCTGAAACATTTTTTTATAATATCAGGCATTATTATTCGTGAATTAGTGGCTTTAATAAGTCTATTGTCTTATGTCTAAAATCTAACGATCTATTGTTGATAAGTTATAAAATAAATTCATCCACCCGAATCTTAATTTGATCCCTTCTCTACTAAATTTTTTCAACAATATATTTAGTAATATAGAAACCGCTTTATCTTCTTGGTTGCTGTTTTTTCAAACGGGGTAGCATGTGCAATAACCACTTGCACCCTTGAATATTTATTAACGCGTGAATTTACAAATTGCTGTAATTCAACGGAAAGCTCATCTAACTGCCTATCTACATATTGTCCGGCTTGCTCTTTCAAGTCGTTATATCTGGACTCTATTTCTTCCATATTAAAATAAACCATAGCCACTAAACGACCTTTTTTCTGTACAACAACAGACTCTACAACATGCTTAAAACGGTTAATCACAGCTTCAATTTCTTCAGGATAAATATTCTCACCGCTTGCACCTACAATCATATTCTTCAAGCGCCCTTTGATAAATAAATAGCCTGACTCATCAAAACATCCAAGGTCACCCGTTTTAAACCAACGGTCGTCTGTTAGCACTTCAGCTGTAAGTTCAGGCTCTTTGTAATACCCTTGCATCACATTATCGCCTTTGGCCCATATTTCACCTTGTCCGGTTACCGGATCGGGGTCGTTAATTTTAAGGGTAACACCTTCCATGGCTGGGCCTGTAGATTTATATTTTCCGCTGAAGGAATCAAAACCTGCCAACAAAGGAGCCGTTTCAGTTAACCCATATCCAATGGCGTAAGGAAACTTAGCTTCAATAAGAAACTTCTCAACTGATGAATCAAGTTTAGCCCCGCCTATACCGAAAAACTTCATCTGCCCGCCAAAAGTCTCCATCAACTTTTTCCCGGCAACATAGTTTAATAACTTACGGGTTGGTGCAATTTTGTATAGCGAACGTGTTAGAAATTTACTATTAAGCTCCTTCAATACTTTATTTTTGTAAACCTTCTCAATTATCAAAGGCACCGACAACATGATTGTTGGTTTTACCTTTTTCAGAGCCGGCAATAATACAGCCGGGATTGGCGGTTTTCGAAGATAACTAATCGAAGCCCCAGATGAAAATGGCAAAATAAATGCAATGCTGTTTTCATAGGTATGCGACAATGGCAAAATTGATAACAATCGGTCTGTTGGCCCCATCGGGTGAATTTTACCTGCTTTTTCGGCCGTAAACACTAAATTTTTGTGTGACAGCATCACCCCTTTGGATTTACCGGTAGTTCCCGATGTATATATTATCGAAGCCAAATCATCCCCCTTAAGATTTTTCGGTTCAACAACCTCATCTTCAATCATAATCGATTCCAGTGATGATATATCACCTGGTAACTCATCACGTTCTATCAGTGAAAAGTTATCAATTAAAACCGAAAAATTGAGTTGATTTCGCACTTGTGGTTTTAACTTACGGAAGAGCCCCTCAGAAACAAAAAGCACCTTAGCTTCAGAGTGGTTTATAATATTCTCCACTTCATCTTCATGAAAGTCAGGCAACAAAGGAACAGCAACTGCACCAATTGTTACTGCAGCAAAATAAGCCACCCCCCAGTTGGGTTGATTTTCACTGTAAATTCCAATTTTATCTCCCTCTTGTATCCCCTGCTTTTGTAAATATGCAGCAACAGGTTCTACTTTATTTTTAACCTGATTATAAGTTAGCGGATCTTCTCCTACAAACCCTAATGACGGTTGAGAACTATTTTTTTCTACAGAATTATAAAATAAGTCCCTCAATGTTTGATTTGTCATTATATCTCCCTTTTTAAATAGTATTCTTTTACTAAGAAACAAATAAAAATCAGAATGTATTTGATATATATCACACAATAGTCTTAAAATAGGTTAAAACCCTATACTCATGATAGTTAACTATATATGCAAATAGAAATTTTGAGATTTGTATTCGAAAAGTGCTTATTATAAACTACTTTTATTGTCAAAAAACACATCTTTAAATATTTTTCTTATTTTCGCCATCTCATAAATCTAAACCATGGATTTTACAGGAAAAACAATTTGGATAACAGGTGCGGCATCGGGAATGGGGAAAGCCCTTTGCTACAAGTTGGCAGCTCCTGATACAAAGCTTATTATTTCAGACCGTGATAAAGCCGGGTTACAACAAACCTTTGATGCTATTGAGAAAAAAGGCGGCAAGGCCCGGATTGAAGTACTGGATATGACTGACGCACCATCGATTTATGCTACAGCAAAAAGAGTTATTGACGATGGTGAAAAGATATCCGCTTTATACCAGTTTGCCGGCATAAGTCAACGTTCGCTGGTGGTTGAAACACCTATTGAGAATGACCGGAAAATAATGGAAGTTAACTTTTTTGGTGTGATAGCACTCACCAAAGCCATACTTCCGCATATGATAAAAAACGGTGGAGGACAACTTGCAGCCACGTCAAGTTTGGTCGGCAAATTCGGATTTCCCTACCGTTCGGCTTATGCTTCGTCGAAACACGCGCTGTTCGGTTTTTTTGAAAGCCTTATGGCTGAAAACAAAAAAAACAACATCAAAGTAAGCATGTTAATTCCCGGACGTGTACAAACTAACATTTCAAAGTTTGCTCTGGAAAAAGACGGACGTGAACATGGAATTAATGACCCCGGGCAAGCCAATGGCATTAGCTCGGAAAAGGCGGCAACCCTAATATACAAAGGACTGAAAAAAGAAAAAAAAGAAATATGGGTTGGCGGCAGCGAAATGTTTATGCTGCATATACGACGGTTCTTTCCGCGGTTATATTACTATCTGGCTACCCGCATTAAACCAATGTAAATACAATTAATTATTGCCATCTATCAGATTTAACATCAGCGTATGACAAAACAAATAAACGGTATTCAACAATTAGGTGTGGGCGTTGAAGATGTGAACGAAAGCTTCAAATGGTATAATAAGAATTTCGGCATGGATATTATGATGTTCAACGAAAAAGCCGTTGCTGAATTAATGCTGCCCCACACTGAAGGAAAAACACGCGAACGCCATGCTATTTTGGCCCTCAACATGCAAGGTGGCGGTGGTTTTGAAATATGGCAGCACACCGGGAAATCACCATCACAACCCGGATTTACCATACAATTAGGAGATCTGGGAATTTCGATTGGCAAATTAAAAACAGCCAATATTAAAAAGGTATACGATACATTAACTAATAACGATGAAGTTAATGTGCTTACCACAATCAACAAAGATCCCGCCGGAACTCCACATTTTTATGTACAGGACCCTTATAAAAATATTTGGGAATTTGTACAAAACCCATGGGTTTTTAAACAAACGAATGCTAATAATGGTGGTATTTTAGGCTGTACTATTGGTGTAAAAGATATTGATGAAAGTTTAAAGGTTTATCAGGGCATATTTGATTATGATGAAGTTGTATATGATGAGACAGGTACCTTTGAAGATTTTCAGAAGATTCCCGGGGGAGAAAATACTTTCAGAAGAATTTTATTAAGGCACAAAACTCCAAGACAGGGAGCTTTCAGCCCAATTTTTGGCGAAAGCGAAATAGAGCTTGTACAGGTGAACGACCGTGAACCTGTTGATATCTTTAAAAACCGTATTTGGGGCGATCCCGGATTCATTCACTTATGCTATGACATAAACGATATGGGCAGCATAAGAGAAGAAGTAAAAGAAAAAGGTTTCCCGTTTACGGTTGACAGCTCAAAGCGGGGAGACACTTTTGACATGGGCGAAGCTGCCGGCAACTTTGCCTATATACAAGCCCCCGAAGGTACACTTATCGAGTTTGTAGAAACTCATAAAGTTCCTCTCCTTAAGAAATTTGGCATTTATTTAAACCTAAAAAACCGAAAAGCCAATAAGCCGTTACCCGGCTGGATGCTTAATATGTTTCGCTTTAAGCGGGTGAAAAGTTAAATTAAAACATAGAAAAAGGGACTTTCAAAAAAAAAGCTCCTTTTTTTTTATTTTTTCTTGCAGGCTCAATGAATAAGCATATATTTGTTGTGTTTAAATTTAATATTTTATAATGAAAGAAGGTACAGTAAAATTCTTTAATGAATCTAAAGGTTATGGATTCATTACAGACAACGAATCAGGAACAGAGTATTTTGTACACGTATCTGGTTTAGTTGACGAAGTGAAAGAAGACGATCAAGTGTCATTTGAAGTAACACAAGGTCGCAAAGGTCTAAACGCTGTAAATGTTAAACTACTATAAGAATAGAGTTTAAATTAAAAGTGATTGACAAAGCCCCCGGCCAAATTGGCCGGGGCTTTTTTATTTATTAAACATTAGTTGATCCTTTAATTGCAATCTAATTCTCTAACTGCATTCCATCTTCCAGTTTAACTTTCTTTCCCTTGCTACTAATGAATGTCGGGTTCACATAGTTGTAAATATTTCGTGTCTTTGATGCATTAATCGAATCGATCGGTGCATTTACATAGTATACTGAAAAACGGGTATGAGGTGTCCGGGTAAACCGGGTTACACCTACTTCTCCAATTTTATCACCAACTTCAATCGTATCTCCAACAGCTACAATTACAGAACTATCGGCCAAAAGTTCATATTTTCCAAAAGTGTCATCAGGATGCAAAACAGTTACCGTATTATCACCTATCCGTAAACTGTCGCGCCAGCGAGGCTCTGTAAGCATTGCTACAACGCCACCACGTGAAGCACATACATCATCATCCTCTTTCATTTCAAAACCCCAAAGAATCTTATTAGGGGTGCGACTACTTGAAAGATCAAAACCTATTGCTTTCGTTACTTCTCCTTCTCCAACAGGCAATTGATAAACTGTACTTTCATCGTGTTCTGCAGGATAAGCCCCCATACGGGTATTATATTCGTAATCAAAACCACCTGGTATTTCAATAATTACACGCCTCACCGTAAATATTTTGTGCCTCCCTCTATTAATCGTGCTCACATAGGGCAAATCGCAATCGGCTTCCATATTTGACAACTCGGTAAACTTTAATTCGAGCTGCATCGGGAAATAATTAGGATTATCGGCGTAAAAATCATACAATCCATCTGCAACCTCCTCATAACTAATTTTTAGTGATTTAATGTGCTGAGCGTGTAAAACTGAGAACGAAAATAAAACAACAAACAGGAAAAATATATTTTTCATCTTACGCATTTTTAAGGAATAATAATAACTTCAACAACTATTAAAAGCAAGATAATGCCTTTTCATTAAATCACAAATTATTCTCATTTCTGTTATTCATGAAACAAGCATTTAAAAAAGCATGGCAGTGGGTACCCAGTTTGTATTTTGCACAGGGGTTTCCCTATATTCTAGTGATTATTGTTTCAACGGTAATTTATAAAAACTTAGGTTTATCAAACTCACAAATAACCTTTTACACCGGCTGGTTTTACCTTCCATGGGTAATTAAGCCAATATGGAGCCCATTTATCGACCACATCCGCACTAAAAGGTTTTGGGTAATCACTACTCAAATTATCATTGGAGCCTTGCTCGCTACCATTGGTCTTACCCTCCCACTCGATGGCTATCTTAAATGGAGCATCATATTTTTCTGGCTTATCGCTTTCAGCTCAGCCACACACGACATCGCTGCCGATGGCTTTTACATGTTGGGCTTAAACGATCACCAGCAATCCTATTTTGTAGGCATTCGCAGTACTTTTTGGCGCGCAGCATCAATTGCCGGCCAGGGCGGACTTGTATACATCACCGGTTTACTGATGAAAAACAGCATGGATCCGGCTCATGCATGGATGATTGTATTGATTGGAGCAGGCATTATCTACCTTTCCATAGGCCTTTATCACAAAATAGTAATGCCACGGCCTGCCTCTGATCCTAAGCGAAAACTATCCAATGGCAAAGAAGCAATAGCTGAATACTTTCGTACCTTCATCTCCTTCTTTAAACGTGAAAACATATGGGTATTTGTACTATTCGTTTTATTTTACCGTTTGGGTGAAGCACAACTGACCAAACTGGCAGCCCCCTTTTTACTTGATACGAAAGAAGCAGGCGGACTGGCCCTGAATAATGAACAAGTAGGATGGGCCTATGGAACGATTGGCGTTATAGGCCTTGTAATTGGCGGTGTTTTGGGCGGTATGGCTGCTGCAAAAAACGGGCTAAGATACTGGATATGGCCCATGGCCCTGGCCATGAAACTACCCGATTTAGCATACGTTTATATGTCATCTGTACATCCCGAAAACATCGTACTCATTCAACTTATGATTGCCGTGGAGCAATTTGGTTACGGTTTTGGTTTTACGGCATTTATGCTTTATCTGATTTATTTTGTGCAGGGACAAAACCAAACATCACATTATGCCATTGCAACAGGAATAATGGCATTGGGAATGATGGTTCCTGGTATGATCAGTGGCTGGATACAGGAGCAACTAAGTTATCAACTTTTCTTTATCTGGGTTTTGATTTGTACCATACCCGGTCTGGCGATGATACCTTTTCTTAAAATTGACAAGGATTTTGGGAAAAAGAAACGAGAATGACACAGTTAAACCATAAATGATGCTTACTATATCTTCATGGCACGATCCATATCCCTTGCAGCATCTTTACGTTTTAGCGTTTCACGTTTATCGTATTGCTTTTTACCTTTAGCCAGTGCTATTTCAAGCTTTGCCAGTCCACGGTCGTTCATAAACAAACGTAACGGGATAATTGAATATCCTGACTCCTTAATTTTACGTTCAAGCTTTTTAAGTTCTCTTTTTTGAAGAAGAAGCTTTCGCTCCCGCATTGCCTCGTGATTATTGAGTGTGCCAAATTTATATTCGGCGATATGAAAATTCTTCACAAAAAGTTCGCTGCGGTTAAACTGACAATACGAATCGGGCAATGATGCCCTGCTACTCCTTATCGACTTTATTTCAGTACCTTGAAGTTGAATTCCGGCAATATATTTATCGAGAATTTCGTACTCGAAATATGCCTTTTTGTTTTTGATATTGACTTTATTTTGTGGCTTTAATCCCATAACTAATAAACAATTAACGCTGTTAACTTGGTTAAAATAATATAAATAACCGCATAACCAATAAAAATACCCGACATTACCATGGCTACGTATGATCCATTACGCTGAAGCTTTATATCATACAATTCACACATAGCCAGACACACAAGGTATAACGAATAAAGCGAAAACATTCCCAAAAAACTCAGAAAAGGGAACAATCCAGTTACTGCAGAGGCATATAAAACAGGTGTCATTGAATAAATCACAATCCGCCTTGATACGATTTTTTGAATCGGGATACCTTTCATGCGTGATATGTGGTAAAGAATGAAGTACGAAAAAACAAAAACAAAAGATAATACAAGAATTTTACGCACAGCTTTTACCAGAATATCGAACCATAACACTCCATAAACCGAATTGAATAAGACTTCACCTATTACCACTGAAATAAAAACAACAATAATACCGGGCACAAAATATTGGTTAAACGCACTGTGCCCCTCTTGCTGTAAGACATTGAATTTCCTCCAAAATTTTTTTGGATATACAATCAGCTCAATGCTTTTCTGGGTATTGGTTGTTAATCTTTGTATCAGGTTCACGTATGCTCTCTTTCTTTT
The DNA here is from genome assembly GCA_027858145.1 of Prolixibacteraceae bacterium. Taxonomy (GTDB): domain Bacteria; phylum Bacteroidota; class Bacteroidia; order Bacteroidales; family Prolixibacteraceae; genus Roseimarinus. Next base: position 19,857 of record JAQIDF010000375.1, read on the forward strand.
CATTTAAAACGATACTCACTATTTGATATTATTAACAGTCAAAAAATATGTATGTTTCAACATCACAAAAATACATTAGTTTTGTAGAAATGAAACGAACATGATATCTTTTAAGCATAAATATCACAAAAGAATATGTTTAAAAAATATTATGAGAGAGCAAAGCGGTTCCATCCGTTTTCAAATTTTTAATTAGTTTTTTATCAAACAATTAAAAATTTTAAACGAAAAACTGAAATGAAAATATAATTCACTATAAATTGCAACGAAACTGAATATGTCCCCACATAATCTCATCACAATACTAGGAGCTACAGCCTCCGGCAAAACATCGGTAGCCAGCCATCTGGCATTAAAAATGAATGGTGAAATCATTTCGGCCGATTCACGACAAATATACCGGGGCATGGATATTGGCACCGGTAAAGACATTGATGACTACACGGTTTACAACAAAACAATCCCCCATCATCTAATCGATATCGTGGATGCAGGTTATCAATACAATGTATTTGAATATCAGCGCGATTTTATAAAGGTATATGATGGAATCATCGCTCGAAACAAACTACCTATAATGTGCGGAGGCAGCGGCTTATACCTCGAGGCGATACTCAAAGGCTACAAACTGATACAAGTGCCGGTTAATGATAAACTACGGGATAAATTAACAGACAAATCGCTTGATGAACTGGGCGACATACTCAAACAGCACAAAAGACTTCACAACATCAGCGATGTTGACACCTGTAAAAGGGCCATAAGAGCCATCGAGATTGAAGAACATTATACAAATCATCCGCAAATCGACACCTACTTCCCTGATATAAACAGTCTGATTGTAGGTGTAAAATTTGACCGAAATTCGCGCAGGCAAAGAATAACCAAACGTTTAAAATCCCGCTTAAATGAAGGCATGGTTGAAGAGGTAAAAGCACTTCTTGACAATGGATTATCTCCTGAGGATCTTATTTATTATGGTCTCGAATACAAATTTATTACGCTGTATCTAACCGGCAAACTTAGCTACGAAGAAATGTTCAACCAACTCGAAACAGCCATTCATCAATTTAGCAAACGACAAATGACATGGTTCAGAAGGATGGAAAAACAGGGCTTTGATATAAAATGGCTCGATGGATATATGCCTACAAACGAAAAGGTGGATAGAATTATTGAATGGTACAACAAGTAATTACAATTCTAAAATGCCGTCTGAAAATATATCGAGTTGTCGTTAAATATTTTCCCATTCAATTAATGTCCGAACCATCTCAGCGTCATCATCAACCCGTACTATATTATTCATGAATTTATCATTTTCAACGCTTTGCTGTTGAACTTTAAGCACATCACCGGGAACAGCCTCTTTCAAAAAGTTAATTTCAAAATGCTTTATATTGTTTTCAAGTAGAAAATCGTAACCATACGAATTGATAATACGCTCGATATAATTCACATTATTCATATGCTTGTTCATATCGGTTTCTGTAAACGAAACCTGAACCGGATCAAAAGAAACAGGCTCTTTCAATGGTTTAATTTTCCCGGGATTTTCATCGTATAACCTTTCGGTATTTACAGGAAAATCGCGCATAAATTCGTCGGCCTTTACTAATCGGCGGGTTTCCGTGTTCACCATTAACCACAAGCTAATTGCACGAATAAGCTCTTTCCCTTTGCTGTTTAATACCTGAAAATGTCGAACAGCCATCAAGCCTTCCAGCCCATTTGACCATGTACGAATGGTAATTTTATCCTGCCATTCAGGGTATTTATCCACATCAATTTTCAAACGTGATAAAACCCAAAAAACATTTTCCCGCTGTAGTACATCCCACCCTACACCACAAGCCACCGTGTGATTACCGGCAATTTCCTGAAAAAAGCTACAAAGCTTAGGAAGTGTGAGTTTACAGTTTACATCAACATGGTACGAACGGATGGTAAAATCTTCGGAATATATAAGTGGTGCCTCAGGTAAAATATCAAAAGTCATGCGATTTTTTTATTAAGGTTACTGCAAAAATAAAAACCCTATTTTGAAAAGACGACTTTAATGCGCATTTTTGTGAAAATTTCACATACATGAGTATCATAATTAAAACGCCTGAACAAATTGAAGGCATCAGAAAAAGCAGCCAGTTAGCCGGAAATGTATTGCAAATGATTAAAGGCTTTATAAAAGATGGCGTATCAACAGAATATCTCGATAACATTATAGAAGAATATATACGCGACCACGGAGCTGTTCCAGCAACACTTGGATACCATGGGTATCCTAAATCATCGTGCATCTCGCTTAACGAAGTTATTTGCCACGGCATACCTTCTCCCGGTATAATACTGAAAGAAGGCGATATTTTCAACATCGATGTAACCACCATACTTGACGGATATTACGGAGACACTAGTAAAATGTACTGGATTGGCGACATTCCCGAAAAAACTCAAAAACTAATTGACGATACATACCACTGCCTGAATTTAGGAATTCAACAGGTAAAGCCTGACAATAAGTTCGGAAACATTGGCTTTGTAATCTCACGATATGCTAAAGCCAGAGGCTATTCAGTGGTTTACGAATTTTGCGGACATGGTGTTGGCTGCGATTTCCATGAAGAACCACAGGTAGAACATATTGCCCGCAAAAATTCAGGCCCGACCATGAAACCGGGCATGACCTTTACCATTGAACCCATGATTAACCAGGGAAAATCCCGTGCAAAAGTAGATAAATACGATGGATGGACAGCACGTACCATCGATGGTAAACTATCGGCACAATTTGAACATACATTACTTGTTACCGAAACGGGTGTTGATGTACTGACCGATGTAAGCTGAGAATACTAACGAATTTCAACATAAAGCATAAAAAAAAACGGATGCTGTTTATACCAACAACATCCGTATTTTTTTTTAGTATCAAATTGATTTTTATTTATTCTATCCCCCTCTTCAAAAATGATACAAACTCACCATTTTCATAAGTTACACCCATTTCATGTTTTGTTCCATCGGGTTCGATAATCACGTGATATGGAATAGAATTCTTCTCATACCCTGACATTAAAATATCTAAATTGAGTCGCCCCATTGTTTTTAAGGTTTTACCGTTAATTGATGAAATCTGCCATTCGCTTTCGGGTAATTTGGTTCGATCATCAGTATATAATGCAATCACCACATAATCTTCCGACA